>CAZLMS010000055.1:0-10411 GCA_964560645.1 uncultured Flavobacteriales bacterium
ATAAAAATTAGAGCATACAACAAGATAAACAATGCCGAAATCATTCCTAAATACGGATGAATAAAAAACCAACATATTGTGGTAATGAAAAGCCCTATATGTTTAAACGGATTTTTCAGATTTTCTGCAATGTTTAAATAATAAGTTATCGGAAAAGTAAAAAAAGTAACCAAAGAAAAATGTCCGCCGGCTCTCATAATTTGCGGACTCAAAACCATTATTGCCAATGCCCCCGCCACACTCCAAACTACATCTCGCATAAACTCAAAAAGAATCAAATACAAAAAAATTGCCGCTACACAAAAAGACCATAACATAAACGAATTGTAAATCCCAATGCTATACCTTGAAATTTGCGGAAAAAATTCTTGAAGAATTTTTACGAAATTGGCTAAAAACGGATTTCCGTCGGTAAATACATGAAGCTCTCCATAAGGATAATTCATCCCTTCAAAATATACATAACTCGAATCGTTCTTAATGTGATAGGCATACGTATAGTAATTTTTTATTCCGTCTCCCGAATCGGCAAATAAATAATCATTAGGTGCTTGTAAGATATCGAAATAAAACAATAATAAAAATGCCGCCGACAACAACACTATGGCAAAACCTCCTTGCAGTTTATTGGTAGGCATTGAACAATATTTTAATCTTTATTTTCAAAATTTGAGACAGCATTTGGAAACTGGTTTTCCAATAATTAACCTTAGAGGGGCGCTTTCCCGGAATAAACACTACCGGAAAGTCTTTTACCTTTAAACCTTCTTTTGCCGCCAATGCCAATACTTCCACATCATAAGCCCATCCGTAAACAGATGCTTTATTAAAAACCGAATCGAAATTTGGTTTCTTAAACACTTTAAACCCGCACTGAGAATCGGACACCGACAAGTTAAATAAAAATTTAACCGTCCCCGAAAAGGTTCTGCTCATCATCCGGCGAAAAAACGAGGGCCAATTAGCCGCCGACTTATTCAAATACCTCGATGCTACCACCGCATCATAGTCTTCCAAGTGTTCCCATACATTTTCTATATTTTTAATAGGAATGGAATCATCAGCATCCATTACCACCACTATCTTGTTGCGGGCTTTTTCATAACCGGTTTTTACGGCTTTTCCTTTACCTAAATTAGTTTTATGCGTAAGAAGAATCACATCTTCAAATCTCTTAACCTTCTCAGAAGTTTTATCTGTAGAACCGTCATCCACCACTATTATTTCATAGTCTCTTTCCGAATGGAAACGATGCATGTATTGCTTTATTGATTCAATGGTTTTATTTATTACCAGAGCCTCATTGTAAGCAGGTATCACAATAGATATGGCGGGTAACGTTTGCTGCATAACAACTAAGCGGCGAAGTTAAAAAACAAAATTCATCCGCACAGATTTCTTTTATGAGAAAGTTATATAAAACTTTTTCGGAAATATGCCATCTAAAACATAAACGTTTGAATATTGTTTTGCATGAAGCATTTATCACACTTTTTCACCGAAATCATATTCAACCAGAAAAGGCGGTTATTTAAATATGAATCACTCTTTTATCGGAATTTTATTAAGTTTGCAGCTAATTTACTAATCATTAAAATTATGTAATTATGGGAAAAGGCGATAAAAGAACAAGAAGAGGTAAAATTTTTAATCATTCTTACGGAGTTACTCGTCCTCGAAAAACGAAAAAAAACACTTCCACAGTTGCTGCTGCAGTAAAAGAAACTCCTAAAAAAACCACGGCAAAAAAATCAACTGCTACTAAAAAATCTGCCACCGCTAAAAAAACTACCGCAAAGAAAACCACTGCTAAAAAGACTACCGCCACCAAAAAAGCCTCTGCTACAAAAAAGAAAACAACGACCACTAAAAAATCAGAATAAATTAAAGCTCCGAAAGGAGCTTTTCTTTTTATGAATAAAGCACTTTTTTTAGACCGCGACGGGATTCTTAACATAGAACGAGGCGAATACACCTATTCTCCCGACCATTTTCAATTGCATCCCTCTTGTACGGAAATTCTTTCTCATGCCACCCGGAAAAATTACCTCTTATTTGTTATCTCCAATCAATCCGGAATAGCTAAGGGCATTTATGAAAAAAACAATGTAGAACAATTACACCGCATTTTAACTTCGGAGCTACAAAAACACCAAATTCAAATAACCGATTTTTTATATTGTCCGCACCATCCCGATGTAACCAAATGTTTATGCCGAAAGCCCGGCAAACTGCTCTTTGAAAAAATCATTGCCCGATACAATATCAACACAAAACTCTCTTATATGCTCGGAGATAAAATGCGAGATATTATTCCCGCCATTCAATGCGGAATTAAAGGAATTTGTATTGACTCAAATGCCGACTACACTTTTTTGAAGAACATATTGTAAACTCAACTGAAAACTTTTGCAACTTTGTAAAAAAGTTAATTATGAAATTTAAAGCCGAAATTGACGTTATGCCCCTCGATGCGCTTCTTGACCCGCAAGGAAAAGCCGTAAGCAACAATATGAAAAACATCGGACTTTCTGAAATATCCAATGTGAGAATAGGAAAACACATTACCTTGGAAATAGATGCTGCCAACGAAAAAGAAGCTCAAGAAAAAGTAGATTTGGCCTGCCGAAAACTCTTGGCAAATGAAGTAATGGAAAAATATTCATTTGAAATAACTCCGGCATAACCCCTTCCAAAACTCACTCCTATGGAAAAAAATTTCTTACTGCAAAAAGTAGAAACCTCACTAAATTCCATTCGTCCGTTTTTACAAGAAGACGGCGGCGATGTTAAAATAGTGCATATTTCCGACGACAATGTGGTGGAAGTAGAATTTACCGGAAACTGTAAAGAATGCACCATGAGCGACTTAACTTTCAAAAACGGTATAAAATCAACCATTCTTTCCGGTGTTCCCGAAATCAAGGACGTAAAAATCATTGACAAATCCGAATATCGTTCCTAATCAAATGAAACATCCCGAAATTATTCAAAAACAAGATGTTGTTATCCTGTTTGCCGGCGACTCCGGTGACGGAATGCAACTTACCGGAACTCAATTTACCAATACCAATGCATTATTTGGAAATGACGTAAGTACTTTTCCGAATTTCCCGGCTGAAATACGAGCCCCTCAAGGAACTTTGCCCGGAGTATCAGGGTTCCAATTGCATTTCGGAGCGCACAAGCTCTACACTCCGGGAGACCAAGCAGACGTGCTCATAGCAATGAATGCCGCCGCCTTGATTACCAATATCTCCAAGCTCAAAAAAGGCGGAATTATTATAGCCAACACCGCCGGGTTTGACGCTAAAAACCTGCGTTTGGCAAAAGCAGAAAGCAACCCTTTGGAAAACGGAAGCCTTTCCAACTACATTGTATATGCCATTGACATTACCAAACTCAGCAAAGAAGCTTTAAAAGACAGCGGACTTGGAACAAAAGAAATAGACCGAAGCAAAAATATGTTTGTCCTCGGGCTTTTGTGCTGGATGTACGACCGCTCCCTTCAAACAACCGAACAGTTCTTAAAAGAAAAATTTGCTCATAAACCTCATATTCTCGAAGCTAATATTAAAGTTTTACATGCCGGCTATTATTTTGGAGAAACAAGCGAAATATTTACCCGCAAATACGAAGTAGAAAAAGCCAAACTCCCCAAAGGTACTTATCGAAACATTGTGGGAAATCAGGCAACAGCCATAGGTTTAATTGCCGCTTCTCAAAAAGCCGATTTAAAACTGTTTTACGGCTCCTACCCCATCACTCCGGCAAGCGATATTTTGCATGAATTGGCAAAGCATAAAAACTTTGATGTTTATACTTTTCAAGCAGAAGATGAAATTGCGGCGGTTTGTTCGGCTATTGGCGCATCGTATGGCGGAAACATAGGCGTTACGGGAAGTTCAGGTCCCGGTATTGCTCTAAAAATGGAAGCTATCGGATTAGCTGTTATGTTAGAGCTTCCGTTAGTTGTTCTTAATATTCAGCGCGGCGGACCTTCTACCGGATTGCCTACCAAGACAGAACAAGCAGATTTATTTCAAGTAATGTATGGAAGAAACGGCGAAGCACCGGCTGTTGTAATAGCCGCAAATACCCCCGCCGATTGTTTTTATACGGCATTTGAAGCCGTAAAACTGTCGCTGGAACACATGACACCCGTATTTTTCATGAGTGACGGTTATTTAGCCAACGGCTCTGAGCCGTGGAAATTTCCCAAATCATCCGATTTGCCTGAAATTCAACCGCCTTTTGCCAATCCCGAAAAAGATTATCCATATTATCCGTATCAAAGAGACGAAAAACTGGTAAGAAAATGGGCTGTTCCCGGAATGAAAAACCTTATGCACCGAATAGGCGGTTTGGAAAAAGAAGACGTTACGGGAAATGTGTCTTATGACCCGCAAAACCATGAAAAAATGGTGAAAATACGGGCAGAAAAAGTCGCTAAAATAGCCGATTTTATTCCATTGCAAAAAATAGAATGCGGCAAAGAAAAAGGTAAAGTTCTGGTTTTAGGATGGGGTTCTACCTACGGCGCTATTAAAACAGCCGTAAGCAATTTAACGGAAGAAGGTTATGAAGTAGGTCATACGCATTTGAAATATTTAAACCCTATGCCTAAAAATCTGGAAGAAATTCTACGCTCGTTTGACAAAGTTCTTGTTCCGGAAATGAATAACGGGCAATTGGTTCAAATTATCCGAAGCAAATTTCTAATTGATGCTATTCCTTTTAACAAAATACAAGGCATACCTTTCTCTGTTTCCGAAATTGAAAATAAAGTAAAAGAAATTTATCATGCAAACTGAAAATATTCCTGAAGTTCATACATATACTTCCAAAGATTTTGCGTCCGACCAAGAAGTAAGATGGTGTCCCGGATGTGGAGATTACTCTATTCTCAAACAAGTGCAAACCGTTTTGGCAGAATTAAAAGTAGAACCTCACAATATTGCTTTTATTTCCGGCATAGGTTGTTCTTCACGCTTCCCTTATTATATGAACACCTACGGCATGCACTCCATTCACGGAAGAGCACCGGCTATAGCAAGCGGATTAAAAATTACCCGCCCCGAAATAAAAACATGGGTAATTACCGGCGACGGCGATGCACTTTCTATCGGCGGAAATCATTTTATCCACATCCTCAGAAGAAATTTTAACGTTAATATACTATTGTTTAACAACCAAATATACGGATTAACCAAAGGGCAATATTCCCCTACTTCTTTGGAAGGACAAATCACCAAATCATCACCTTACGGTGTAGTGGACCATCAATTCAATCCGGTAAAACTGGCTTTAGGAGCTGAAGCCACTTTTGTAGCCCGCTCCATGGACAGAGACCCTAAACATTTAAGAACAATATTGCTCCAAGCCGAAAAGCATCAAGGAACCTCATTTGTAGAAATATATCAAAATTGCAATATCTTTAACGACGGAGCATTTTTCACATTTACCGAAAAAGCCACTAAAGCCAATACCACTGTTTTTCTGGAACATGGGCAACCTTTAATTTTTGGTGAAAATAAAAATTTAGGAATCAAACTGGACGGCTATCAACCCAAAGTGGTAGATATGGAAAAAGAAAATATATCTGCCGACGAGCTTTGGATTCACGATATTCATGACTCCATAAAAGCCGATATTTTAGCAAACATGTTTGATACACCCAAAGACAAATATGATTTACCCAGACCTTTCGGAGTTTTTTATCAAACCCGGCGAACTTGCTATGAAGATGCCGTAAACGAGCAAGTGGAAAAAGTGAAAGCTAAAAAAGGACAAGGTGATTTAGACGCTTTGCTCAGTGGAAATTATACTTGGACTATCGAATAATGAAAGCTATTTTTATTGAACGGTACGGAACTCCCGAAAAGGCTTTTCAAATAAAAGAAATCCCTTCTCCTACGCCTCAATCTCATCAGGTTTTAATAGAAGTTAAGGCTTTTGGCATCAATTATGCCGATATTATGGCCCGGCAAGGAATGTATAGAGATGCGCCTAAAGCCCCTTTTGTTCCCGGATATGAAGTTGCAGGAATAGTAAAAGCCACCGGTGGAAATGTAACTCGCTTTAAACAGGGCGACAGGGTGTTGGCATTTACGCGATTTGGCGGATATGCCACCGAAGCGCTTACGGATGAGCGTGCCGTAGTTAAAATTCCCGAAAAACTCTCTTTTGAAGAAGCCACTCATTTTGCCACCCAATTTTGCACGGCTTATTATTCGGCTTATACATTGGCAAATGTGCAACCGGAAGAAACAGTATTAGTTCATGCAGCAGCCGGCGGTGTGGGAACAGCTCTTTGCCAATTACTTAAGCTCAAAAATTGCAAGATTTACGGAACAGCAAGTTCTCCGGCAAAACTGGATTTTTTGAAAAGTCAAAATGTTGTTCCAATCAATTATCGAAAAGAAGATTTTAAACAATTCTTTGAAAATAAAAACATTAAACCGGATGTAATATTCGATTCCATTGGAGGAGCTACTTATAAAAAAGGAAGGCAAATATTAGCCGCAGGCGGAAGAATAATTGCTTATGGAGGCGCCGGACGGAGCAAAGGATTATTGAAAACCATAAAATTTGCATTAGATTTCGGTTTTATTCACCCGGTAGAGTTGCTCATGAAATCGCAATCGGCATTGGGAGTAAACATGTTGCGAATTGCCGACCATAAACCCGAAGTGCTTCAAAGTGTTATGCAAAACGTAATAGCTTTATACAACGAGGAAAAAATTCATCCCGTAATTGACCGCGTTTTTAACTTCTCCGAAATTGCTAATGCCCATAAACATATAGAGTCCCGAAAATCTATCGGGAAAGTGGTCGTACAAACGGATAAAAATTAAACCTCAATCGTTAGTCCGTCATAAGCTAAATACATGTTTTCGGGCAATTCTTTATTTACCTCTTCATGTTTGCCCATTAAATGGCTAATATGCGTAAAATAGGTCTTTTGTGCGTTGATTTCTCGTGCTACCTCAATGGCTTCGGAAAGTGTAAAATGAGAGATGTGCTTTTCTTTTCTCAAAGCATTTAAAACCAATATTTTAACATCTTTCAATTTCACTATTTCTTCAATAGGTATCTTATTAGCATCCGTAATATAAACAAAGTCTCCTATCCTAAACCCGAACACCGGAAGTTTATAGTGATAAACCAAGATGGGAATAATGCTAATATCATCTGCAATAAACGGTTTATTTTCAATTTGATGTATATTTAACTGAGGCACTCCGGGATATTTTACTTCTTCAAAGGCATAATAAAACTCTCTTTTTAATGCTTTTATCACATTTTCAGACGCATAAATATCCGTTGGTTGTTTTTGAATGTAATTAAATGCTCGCACATCATCCAGCCCGGCTATGTGGTCTTTGTGTTCGTGGGTAAACAAAACCGCTTCCAAATGTTTAACTTTATGAGTAAGCATTTGCTGACGAAAATCGGGACCGGTGTCTATCACAATATTTTTTTTGTTTACTTGCACCAACACCGACGATCGAAGACGTTTATCTTTCTTGTCTTGAGATTGACATACTTCGCATTCACAGGCTATTACGGGAACTCCTTGAGAAGTGCCTGTTCCCAAGAAAGTAACTTTAATTTCCGGTTTTTCCGAACTCAATTTCATTCAGGCTGTTACTCCGTAAATTTCCTTCAACACCTCCACCACATAATCCACCTCTTCTTTAGTGTTATAGCGACTAAAAGAAAAACGAACGGAAGGTCTGGAAGCATCCACTCCCAATGCTTTTAACACATGTGAACCTACATCACTACCCGATGAACAGGCGCTTCCGCCCGAACAAGCTACACCTTGTATGTCTAAATTAAAAAGCATCATTTCGCCTTTTTCGCTTTCGGGCAATCGCACATTTAAAACCGTATAGAGACTGTTTCCTTTAGGGTCGCCGTTAAATTGCACTCCTTCCAATTCTTCTTCCAGTTTGGCAATCATGTAATCTTTTATGCCCTTTACATGTGCTTGATGTTCTTCCATGTTTTCAACAGCTAATTGAAGTGCTTTGTCCAATCCCACAATACCGTATATGTTTTCGGTTCCGGCTCTCATATTGCGTTCTTGTGCCCCTCCGTGAATAAGCGGTTTTATTTTTACTTCATTGTTGATATACAGAAAACCTATACCTTTAGGTCCGTGAAATTTATGTGCCGAACAGGTGATAAAATCCGCTTGAATGTCTTTAACGTCAATGGGGAAATGAGCCATCGTTTGCACGGTATCGGTATGAAAATAAGCACCGTATTGCTTAGCCAACGCGCCCACGTTTTTTATATCGGTTAAATTTCCTATCTCATTGTTGGCATGCATTAAAGAAACCAGCGTTTTTTTATTAGTGTTTTTCAATAATTCTTCCAAATGGTTTAAATCTACATATCCCTTATTATCCACCTCTACAAATTGTAATTCGGCTTTGCCTCGAGCTGCTATATCTTCCGCTACGTGCAAAACCGCATGATGTTCAAGAGGAGACGTAATAATGCGTTCTACCCCCAAATCTTCTACCGAACAGCGAATAGCCATGTTGTCGGCTTCGGTTCCGCCGGATGTGAAAAATACTTCACCGGGCAATGCATTGATTGATTTTGCGACATTTCTGCGAGCTTTTTCAATGATACTTCTCGCTTCTCTTCCGTAAGCGTGAATGGAGGAAGGATTGCCAAAAACGTCAGTCATCACTTTGGTAACCGCTTCTACAACCTCCGGTGCTATAGGGGTGGTTGCCGCATTATCAAAATAAACACGTCTTTTTTCCATGAGTTATACTTTTTGATTTACAATATCTTGAATTTTTGCAATCATTTGTTGAGCTAATCTTTGTGCCGCTGTTTCATCTTTACTTTCGGCATAGATACGAATAATAGGCTCTGTGTTGGATTTTCTCAAATGAATCCATTCTCCCGGCATAATAATTTTTACACCGTCGGTCGTATCAATTTCAAAATCTTGATAAAGTTGCTTTACATTTTCCAGAATTTCATCTACATTCAACCCTTCGGATAGTTCTATTTTATTTTTGGAAATTACATAATTAGGATAAGTTTCTCTCAATTCTTTTGCTGTTTTTCCGCTTTTTACCAAATGTGTTAAAAACAATGCAATACCCACCAAAGCATCCCTGCCGTAGTGAAGCTCGGGGTATATTACGCCTCCGTTTCCTTCTCCTCCTATCACAGCTTTTACTTCTTTCATTTTTTTCACTACGTTCACCTCTCCTACCGCCGATGCATAATATTCACAACCATATCGTCCGGCTACATCTTTTAATGCCTGAGTAGAACTTAAATTGGAAACTACCGGTCCGGGGTTTTCAGACAACACGTAATCGGCAACTGCCACCAACGTGTATTCTTCGCCAAACATACTGCCGTCTTCACATATCAATGCCAATCTGTCCACATCCGGGTCAACCACTATTCCCAAATCTGCTTTATTTTTTCTCACAACTTCGGATATTTCGGTAAGATTTTCGGGCAACGGTTCGGGATTGTGCGGAAATTTTCCCGTAGGCTCGCAATACAGGGGAATGATTTTCTTCACTCCCAATGCTTCGAGCAGTGCAGGCACATATACCCCGCCTGAAGAATTTACGGCATCTACCGCCACCGTTAAGCCGGCTTTTTCTATAGCTTCGGTATCTACCAAAGGTAATTGAATGATTTTCTGAATGTGATAGTTCAAATAGTCTTTCGGAGTTATTTTACCTAAATCGAAAACCTCTGCAAAAGAGAAATCGCATTTTCCGGCAATCGAAAGCACTTCGCTTCCGTCTTCGGCACTAATAAATTCTCCTTTCTCGTTTAACAGTTTAAGCGCATTCCATTGCACGGGATTATGACTTGCCGTAAGAATAATTCCTCCTTGGGCTTTTTCGGCAGGCACGACAACTTCTACGGTTGGCGTGGTAGATAATCCTAATAACACCACATCTATGCCCAACGCTTGTAAAGTTGCTACTACCAAGTTTTGCACCATCTCTCCGGAAATACGCGCATCTCTGCCTACCGCTATTTTTAAATCCTGCCGCCCGAATTTACGCTGAAGAAAAGTTCCGAATGCAGCCGTAAATTTTACTATATCCAAGGGAGTCAGATTTACATCCGTTTTCCCGCCAATGGTGCCCCTGATTCCTGAAATAGATTTAATTAAAGTCATTTTCTTCTTTGTTTAAAAGCAAAGGTAGTATAAATTTAAGGTTTAAAAATTAAAAAATAAAAGCATTTTTGCAATGCAAAAAATAAAGGGTTTAACAAATGTAAAAGAAATTTCTGCGGATAACATTAAAGCAACCCTTTCCGGTAATTCCCGTAAAACCGGTAAATTTGTTTGCTACTATACATTTTCCGATGGCAGATACGAATAAAACATTATTTACGCGCC
>CAZLMS010000056.1:0-10392 GCA_964560645.1 uncultured Flavobacteriales bacterium
ATGATTTCTATATTGCTGGCAATTCTATGCAGGTAGTATTCATACCATTATTTAGGAGAGACTTTGCGATGTTCCGTTACATTTCCGTATTCGTCTAATACTTTGGATTCTATAATGTTAAAAATCTGTTCGGGATTTACGTTACCACATACCGGACATTCGCTTTCTTGAGAGTTTACATGGTTGATAAGCTCTTTGAAATAAATAACCGCATCTACCGGATTGCCCCAATAGATAGGATATCCGCCCAAGTCTAAAATAAGAAGTTTGTCGAACATTTTAAAAATGTCGGAAGAGGGCTGGTGAATCACTACAAACACGAGTTTACCTTTAAGGGCAAGCTCTTTGAGCAAATCCATGATATTTTCCGAATCTCGTGAAGAAAGTCCTGATGTGGGTTCATCTACAAACAACACTGAAGGCTCTCGGATAAGCTCCAGTGCAATATTTAATCGTTTTCTTTGCCCTCCGGAAATGGTCTTGTCGAGCGGGTTTCCGACTTTTAAGTCTTTGGCTTCGTAAAGGCCTAAGCTCATCAACAACCGCAGAACTTTCTTTTTTATTTGCATATCGGAAAGTCCGTCAAAACAGAGCTTGGCGTTATAGTATAAGTTTTGGAAAACGGTCAATTCTTCTATAAGAAGGTCATCCTGAGAAACGTATCCGATAACACCTTCAATTTTATCTTTTTCATGATGAATATCTATTCCGTTAATGGTAACTTTACCGCTTGACGGCGGATTGTTTCCGTTCAATACGTTAAGCAATGTGGATTTTCCTGCTCCGCTGCCCCCCATAATACCAAGCAACTTCCCGGATTCTTCGGAAAAAGTGAGCGGATGTAACCCGATTTTTCCGCCTTTAAATTTATAAGTAATATTATCGGCTGTAAATACGAGCTTTTCGGTAGTTTTATCGCTAAGAAACTGACTAAGTATGTCGCTGTAATATATAGGATTAACTTTTGAACTTCGCAAAGAAGAACCGGGAGTGAGAATATATGCTCTTTCGTTGGATAATACTTGTCCGTTTAGATACAAATCGGCAGAACCGAAATATCGAAGCACCAGCATTCCCACACTGGTAAAGTTGTATATCAATACCGGAGCATCAATATCGGCACAGAGTATGAATTTGGATTTTTCTTGTTGGTGGGTTTCCGTATTGGAAATGATTAAAAAATCTTCGTAATTGGGTAATTCAGAAATGGGAGCGGTAATAAATTTTAATGCACCTTGAAATTCTTCTTGGGAAATGTTAAAAGTTTCGGCTACCGTTGTAACAAATTCCATTTCCTGTTCGCTGATGGAATTGTCGGAATACAGGTATTCCAGCAAACGAACAAGAACGACTACTTTTTGTTTTTGGGTAAGTTCGGAATTTATTTGGGTGCATATTTTGAGAACTTTTACCGAGTTAACGGAAGTTCTTTTCTTTTTTCCTTCTTTTTTAGATGAAAGTTTGTGGTGTTTCTCTAAGTATTCATCATAAATACGCATGTACTCCTCCACCATTTCTTGCGAGAGTTGTTGTTTCAAAAACAACTCCACAACTTCTCGGCTTTTGTTGGTTAAATCGTCCACATCTGCAACTATGGCAAATAGTTGCATAAGGGCTTTGAGGAGTTTTTCACTCATAGTATTATGGAGTAATCACTAATTTTTATTGTTTAAAACCTATTAGTATTACGGCGCAACCTGAGCTTCCCGCCGTAGGGTCTAATTGGGCTTCGATATATGCATCTATGGTATTTTGCACTTGAAAATCCCAATAAGGGGCATTGCCGAAATCTTCATTGGAAAATAGTTCGTTTCGCTCAATGTCAAACAGGCGGAAAATTAAATTTCCGTCATTCAACCCTGAACATCCGGCAATTCGGTAAGTAGTTCCGGCATAAAGGGTGGTCTTAAATTCTGCAACTTCATCGTTGAGAAGCAAAGCTCTGTATTGTTGCCCGTCTGAAACGAATGCTTCTTTTTTAATATGATTGTTACAAAAAGACGCTGTAGTATCGCATTGTGCGAATAGTTGATTTGACAATGCTGTTCCCAAAACAAGTATTGAAAAGAATAATAACTTTTTCATGGTGTTTTCTTTTTTATTCGATTAAATAATTTCTGATTTCTTTTACTTTTTCGATGATTTCTACTAAGGTTTCGTCATCTACCGATACGTTACTTTTACTGTTGATAATCGTCAAATGCTTATCGGGTTGATGAGTAGGTTCTACGTATTCATAAGTGATTTCCACGTTTTCGTATAAATAATATAAGTCGGTTAATTCACTTACAAATTCTTCAATATCGGGATTGCTGCTGTATCGTTGTAATAGTTTGATGATGCTTTCCAATGTGGTTTTTTGTTCACCAATGCGTCTTTTTATTTCTTCGTTTTTAGTGGATTCATATACACTTGCAGCGAAGTAGAGCGACTCTAACCATCCTCCGGCGATAATTAAACCGCCTACGTCTTCTCGTTCATTGTCTTTAAGAAAGGCATCGCTGGCTTTGTATGCTTCGGAAACCAAAACCAGCAAGGAATCTCTGTTTCCCAGGTTTGCTTCAAAACGTTTAATTAACTCGGGTGAAAATGCAGAGGTTACACCTAATTCTTCTCCGATTTTTTCGGCTGCTTTGATATACATAATACCGTCTTGGGTTTGTTCGTACATAGTAATGTATCCTAAGTCCGCACCATACACGCCAAGATTTACGGCCTTTTGAAATTTGGTGGAATACCGGGAAAATGCTTTGGGGTCATTTAAAATTTCTTTGTTGTACGGTGCCCCTGTTTTTTGAATTAGCGCTGCCGTTTGTACAGGCGAGGGAATGGCAAATTTTTCGTCGCCTATTTGAAAGATTGCCGTTTTGTTCGGGTCTGCTTTCTTCTCTTCTTGTTTAGAAGGTGTTTCACTTTCTTCTTTGTGGGCAGGTTCGCCACACGAAATAATAAATCCCGAAGCTAAGGCAATGAAAACCAAATTTCTAAATTTTAACGTCATATCACAAAAATTTTGTCAAATATAAAAGTTCTGAGAAAAATAAAAAAACAAAATGTGTTATTCTCGGGCAATTATATGAGATTTTTTTAATGAAATTCCAAAAATAATTCCTGAAACAGTCAGTAATACAATTGAATACACTGTTTTTGTCCATTCGTGAAAAATTATATATCCGGAAAGAAATAATAAAGCATAAATAACTCCTAAACTGGATATCCATGCTAAAAATAACCATAAAGTTTGTTGTTTTTTGCTATAGATGTTGCCGAAGCATTGCCAAAAACCGGAGGGTTGAACAGTGTGGTAAAACTTCTCCAATGTGTCTTTTTTTACCGGTGGAGTAAGGAAAGTTACGAGTATCCAACATACAGTAGTTAGGCTGACGGTAAGCAAAAAACTGTATGGAAAAACAAAGTCAAAAACATATTTAAATAGAAAATAACCGATAACAGGGGCAATGGTAGCGGCAATTTCGCTCCAAGCATTGATTCGCCACCAGTACCAGCGCAATATCAATACTAACCCCAGCCCGGCTCCGGATTCTATTAAAAACTTTGCGGCTTGGTCAATGGTTTCTATTTGAGTAGTAACGCCAAAGGCAGCAAAAGCAATAAATATGGTAATCCATTTGGCGGCTTTTACATAATGTTTTTCATTGTGATTTTTTGCGATGAATCGCTTGTACAAATCATTGGTAATGTAGCCGGCTCCCCAGTTTAGCTGAGTGGAAATAGTGCTCATGTATGCCGCCAGAAAAGCTACAAACAGCAATCCTCGCAATCCTTGAGGGAGATAATCACGCATGCTGAGTACGTATCCTTTACCTGCTTCGTTAAGAGGAAGGTCGGGGTAAAGAATTAAAGAACAAAGAGCCGCTAATATCCAGGGCCAGGGGCGTAAACAATAATGGGCTATTTGAAAAAATAACGATGCCAATACGGCGTGTTGTTCGTTTTTGGCGCTCATCATTCGCTGGGCGATATAGCCGCCTCCTCCGGGTTCAGCCCCCGGATACCAACTTGCCCACCATTGAACCAACGCAAAAGTTAAAAAAGCACTTAGAGAAATTTGAAAAACACCTTCGCTCAATCCGGAACCGGAATTATCGGAAGAAGTAATTTTCGGAAAAAAATCTAACCGCCATGAGGGCAATTGATTTTTTAAACCTTCAATTCCGCCGATTTTTTCGTGGTTGAGTAAAATAACGGCTAAAATAATGCTTCCGGTCATGGCTATGAAAAACTGAACGGTGTCGGTAATGGCCACGCCTAACAAACCCGATATTCCCGAATATATCATTACCAATATCATTAATCCTCCGGTATATAAAAGAGCGGAAGAAGCGGGAATTTCAAAAAAAACCTCTAATATTTTAATCATTGCCATGTTAACCCATCCGATAATCACGGTATTCATAAATAATCCCAAGTACACGGATTTAAAACCTCTTAAAAATTGAGCGGTTTTCCCGCTGTATCGTAATTCAATGAGTTCCAATTCGGTTAGAACGCCAGCTTTTCGCCAGTATTTGGCAAAGAAAAAAGTGGTAAGCATGCCGCCGATAAGCATATTCCACCATAGCCAGTTGCCCGATATACCGTTTTGAGCAACCCTTTCGGTTACCCACAGCGGCGTGTCTGCAGCAAAAGTGGTGGCAACCATTGATATACCGGCGATATACCATGGTAAATTACGTCCGCCGAGAAAAAAAGAAGAAAGGTCTTTAGACGCTTTGTTTTTTAGTAATAATCCGATGATTAGAGAAAACAGCAAATAACCTCCGATAATCAACCAATCGAGAAGGGAAAAAATCATATCGGTAAATTTATCGCTCAAAATTGGGTATTATTTTTATTTTCGAAAAATCAATTCAAAAACTTTTTCAACAAAATGAAAAGAATAGTTATCGGTGCTGTGCTAACGGGCGTAATCATTGTAATTAAAATGATGGTAGAGTATTATTTCGGTATTCATAGTGACAAACTCCATATTGCTCCGTATTTTGTATATTTGAGATATGTGATTTTTTTAGCTGCTTATCTTTTGGTATTTTACAAAATTCCGTTTAAAGGATTTAAAGATTTTACGGGTAAAGGACTTGTGTTTTTTGCAATAGTGGCGATGATAGTCGGAGTAGGGCATTTTGTTTACCACTCGGCAATCAATCCGGATTTTGAGGAAGATTACAAGAAATTTTTGATAGAAAAAGTAGAGCAAAACCAAGAAATGAAAGCGGAACATAAAGAAATAAAAATAAAAGAGATAGAAAAGCGGCTGAAAGAATACCATTGGATGAACACACCCGTAGGAGCTATGATATTTTATTTTGTGGAAACTTTTATAGTGGGGATTTTATATACTCTGATTGGCAGTTGGGCTTTTAGAAAAAGAAAAACATGACGGAAACCTATTTTGCAGACGTAATAGTGCCTGTTCCCGTAGAAGGTGTGTTTTCTTACAGGGTTCCTGAAAAACTGAACGAACAAATAGCAGTAGGTAAGCGGGTTTTGGTGCAATTCGGAAGAAGAAAACTTTATGCTGGAATTATAGCCGGTATTCATCAAAATCCGCCGAAAGATTATCAAGCCAAATATGTGGAGGAAGTGCTTGATGATTACCCGGTGGTAACGCCCAGCCAATTGCAATTATGGAAGTGGATTTCGGAATATTATATGACTCCGGTCGGGCAGGTTATGAATGTAGCTTTGCCGTTGGGGCTCAAAATATCTTCCGAAACCAAATATGTACTTAACCCTTATCAAAATATAGACGAAAATGTTTTGTCTGATGAAGAGTTTCTTGTGGTTGAAGCACTTCACCATCAACCCGAGCTCTCTCCTGCAGAAATATCTCAAATTACAGGGAAAAACAATGTAATGACATTGGTAAACAAACTGCTCAAAGACCGGGTAATTATTGCCAAAGAAGAAGTGAAAACATTGTTTAAGCCCAAACTTGAAACTTTTGTAAAATTTTCACCGGCCATAAGCGATGAACAAACTTTTAACACGGCTTTTGAACAAATAGGCCGCGCAGCAGCTCAACAACGAGGCATTTTAACATTAGCCTTTTTAACAAAAAATGATTTTACCAAAGCGATTCCCAAAAAAGAATGGATGGAGAAAGCTAAAATATCATCGTCGGTAGTAAATGAGCTGATAAAAAAAGGATATATAGAGTTGTATGAAGAAGAAGTATCGAGGCTTTCTTTTGGTCACGACCAACAACCGGTTAATCCGTTAGACAAATATCAATCTGAAAAGCTAACTGAAATAAAAACACAATTTGAAAAGCAAAAAGTGGTTTTGTTACATGGTGTTACATCTTCCGGCAAAACCGAAATATACATTCATTTGATTTTGGAGGAACTGAAAAAAGGAAAACAGGTTTTGTATTTGCTTCCCGAAATTGCACTTACCACGCAAATTATAGAACGATTGAAAAACATTTTCGGAGAGCAGCTTGGCGTGTATCACTCCAAATTCAGTGTACACGAACGGGTAGAGGTTTGGCAAGGAGTGCTTCAAAGAAAATTAAATTTAATTATTGGCGCACGTTCGTCGGTATTTCTGCCGTTTCAAGATTTGGGGTTGATTATTGTAGATGAAGAACACGACGGGTCTTTCAAACAAATGGAACCTTCGCCTCGCTACAATGCCCGTGACACAGCTGTTGTTTTAGCCGGATATTTCCGTGCTAACGTGCTTTTGGGAACAGCCACCCCTTCGGTAGAATCGTATTTCAATGCCGAAAAAGGAAAATATGCTTTGGTGGAGATGAAAAAAAGATACGGCAACATACAATTGCCTGAAATTTTAGTGGCGGATTTAAAAAACGATTACAAAAAACGCAAAACCAAAGGGCATTTTTCGGAATTACTTTATGAAAAAATTAAAGAAGCACTTCACAATAATGAGCAAGTTATTTTATTTCAAAACAGAAGAGGCTTTTCTCCTTATATTCAGTGTAATACATGTGATTGGATTGCCACATGTAAAAATTGTGCCGTAAATCTTACTTATCACAAACGTTTTCACGAACTGAAATGCCATTATTGCGGCTACACTACAGAAATGCCCGAAAAATGCGGAAAATGCGGAAGTACCGATATTCAACTCAGAGGGTTAGGCACAGAAAAAGTAGAAGAAGAAATTTCGGAAATATTTCCAAATGCTTCCGTAAAACGAATGGATGCCGATACCACACGTTCTAAAAATGCTTATTTGTCTATTATTAAAGATTTTGAGGATAGAAAAATTGATATTCTTATAGGTACGCAGATGATTACCAAGGGATTAGATTTTGACAATGTGAGTGTGGTAGGCATTATGAATGCCGATAACTTATTGAACTTTCCCGATTTCAGAGCTTACGAGCGGGCTTATCAAATGTTTACTCAAGTGGCGGGAAGAGCAGGCAGAAAACAAAAAAGGGGAGTGGTAATTATTCAAACGTTTACACCTTACCATCCGGTTATTAGAGATGTGATGGACAACAATTTTTTGAATTTTTACCGAAATGAAATCCTCGACCGCCGGAATTACCACTATCCGCCGTTTTATCGTTTAGTAAAACTTATTTTCAGGCATAGAGATTCCGCTACGGTTGCCAAAGCTGCCCGCGAACTGGCTTCATGTTTAAAAAAAACACTGAAAGTGGAAATTGCAGGTCCCGAGAAGCCTTTTATTTCTTGGATTCGCAATAAACATTTACAGGAAATCATCATTAAAATAAAACCCGATAAATATTTGCCTGTGCAAAAGCGGTATATACATAAAGAAGCCGCTCAACTGAAAAGCAGATATAAAGGATTGGAAATAATAGCGGATGTGGACCCGTATTAAGAAAATAAACTTGCTTTGCCATACAACATTTTAACTTTTTTATCGTATTACTTGCGAATTTTCATGTTTTGAAGAGAATAGGATTTATAATAAGTGCATTTTTTCAAGTGCTTGTATCGGTTGCTGCAGTAGGACCTCCACAGCCCGTATGCATACAAGTAGCTAATAATAACACTTCTGTTACACTCGTTTGGGACATTCCGGCAGACCCGCTTAATGAGTTTCAATCGTATGAAATATATGTATCTAACAATTTGTCTTCGGGTTACAGTTTGTTGACAACCATCAATACTTATACTGCCAATACTTATACGCATACCGGTGTAAACTTGTCTTTAAACAATTATTACTATTATTTAAAAACCCTGTACAACGACGGTTCGGGGAGTAAAGCATCATCGCCTTCCGATACCATTACGCCTGTAATTCCTCAGGTTACCAATAAACAAATAAACGGATTGTCTTCGGGATTTGCCGAGATTTCGTGGAATAAGCCTGTTATCAACGGGCAGTATGTTCCCGGAACGCTCCAGTTTTTATACAAAAAAACACCATCTTCAACTTGGCAGTTAATAGCCACATTAGACCATAACACTTTTTATTACTCAGATACCTTGAAAACTTGCAGCGACTCATTTTACTATAAAATAGAAGTGCCGCAAGCTACCTGTAATATTATTTCTGCCGTTTCGGGCGAATGGATTCAAGACAATGCACCACCTTCCCCTCCGGTTATAGATTCCGTGAGTATAGACATCAACACGGGCGAAGTAATAGTCGGATGGCATCCTACCGATATGGAAACAGGCGGATATAAAATATTCAGAGCCATTTCGGGCGGATGGACAGATTTGGGAAATATCAACGGTATTGCCAATACTTCCATGACCGATAATTCCGCATCGTCTTCGTCTGCTTCGGAAACTTATATTGTAGCAGCATTCGACACTTGTTTTGGAACCGTAAGTAACGGTTCGTCCTCTCATTCTACAATCAACTTGCAGGCGGAATTTAATCAATGTGAAATGAAAACCGTTTTAAATTTTACCCCTTATCAAGGCTGGGCGGTAAGCAAATATCAAGTGTATGTGAAAGAAAACAACGGCAATTTTGTATTGTTGGAAGAATTGAACAGCAGTCAATTTTCATATACGCATAAAGATTTGCAACAAGGCAATACTTACTGCTATTTCGTAAGAGCATTTCATCAAAATGCAGATGTAACCAGTTCTTCTAATGTGGTTTGTATCAATGCCGTTTCGTTGGCTACACCGTCAAAACATTATTTGTCTTATGTAACGGTAGAAGACAATAATGAGGTTAAAATTTCTTGTTTGGTAGATAAAAATGCACCAATCGAATATTTTTTAATTGAACGCAGAGAAAACAACAGTGCTTCACAGTATGAATTGCTGGCACAATTGCCTCCCGACAATTCCGATACATTGGTATTTACGGACAATACGGCAGATGTGCAAACCAAAAGTTATGAATATAGGGTAACGGTAATTGATAAATGCGGAAACCGGGTGGTGGTTTCCAATCCCGGTACCACTATTTTGACAAAAATAGAAACCGACGAGTATAATTTTTCCAATATAATTCGATGGAATGCTTACGAAGGATGGGATTCTCTCGGAAACGGGGTGAAGTTTTATCGTATATATAAGTGGGTGGATGCCGAAAAACAAGAAACCCCGCTGGCTATTGTAGATAAAAAAGTGTTGGAATATACTGATAAGGTAAGCGATGAAATAAATACGGGCGGAAGTTTTTGCTATCAGGTGGAAGCAGTGGAAGCTCCCGGAAATTATTACGGGTTGCGATCGGCAAGTTGGTCTAATATTAAATGTGTAGATTATGCCAAGCAATTGTTTATTCCCAATGCTTTTACTCCCAACGGCGACGGGCTCAACAAAGAATTTAAGCCTCAAGGTTCATTTTTGGAAAACACGTTTTATTCCATGCAAATATTCGACCGGTGGGGAAATCTGGTTTTTGAAACCAACGATGTAAACGAAGGTTGGAACGGAAACGGTTTTTCTTCAGGAATATATGTGTATAAAATTAATCTCAACGGAAAGCACTATTACGGAAATGTGATGTTGTTGAGGTAATCTTTTTTGCAAGAAGCTGCTATTAGTAATAAATAAATGCCTAAAAAATTTTTTAATGTTGTTCTCATTGTTTAGTATTATTTTTCTTCTGTCCATATTCGTCTTACAAAAACGTACTCGCGAGGGTCACCAACGTTCAAACACATTGTATCGGTGGGTGCTGCTCCTAAGTAATAAGTGCATTGATATGTACAATAATAATCGTAAATTTTATATGACTCGGTAGTTCTCCCATTCCCAAACCAAAAAGTAGTAATTTGTCCGTTGGAATACTCGTCTATAGTTTTTGGGTATTCATATTGATAACCATTTTTAAAATCTTTTGTTTCACGTTTTAGTCGTTTGATTTCTTGTTTTAAGCAATGTGGTATGTCGTTGGGATAATCTTTTTGCAAGAAGATAATAATACACCAAACGTAATGGCAAAGGT
>CAZLMS010000057.1:0-10349 GCA_964560645.1 uncultured Flavobacteriales bacterium
GCCTGTGATTTAAAAGGAAGTTATCAAAAAGAAAACATTCAGACGGCAGCAGTTGCCATTGAAGTTTTGCGTAAAAAAATTTCCATTTCCCAAGAAGCAATTGAGAGAGGCTTTGCCAATGTGGTGAAAAATACAGGAATAAAAGGGCGGTGGCAAATATTAAATGAAAAACCCTTAATAATTGCCGACACGGCACACAACAAAGAGGGACTTTCTTTGGTATTGAAACAAATAAAACAACAAAAATTCAAGAATTTGCATATTGTTTTGGGAATGGTAAATGACAAAGCCATAGATGAAATATTAGACTTGTTCCCGAAAGATGCTGTTTATTACATTTCGGAGCCGGATGTCCCTCGTAAACTCGACAAAGAGATTCTTTTTCAAAAAGCTCGAAATAAACAACTTAACGGCAATGTTTTTAATACCGTAAAAGAAGCCTTGAATGTAGCAAAATCAGAAGCAAAGGAAAACGACATGATTTACATTGGCGGAAGTACTTTTGTAGTGGCGGAAGTGGTTTGAAAGCATAGGGTAAAATCGTTTATACATTTTTAGAAGGAGTTAATCAAAAGCCTGAAAATCAACTAATTTTTTATAGATTCCGTTAAGTGCAATTAATTCTTCGTGGCTGCCTTTTTCCAGTACCCTTCCTTTTTCAATTACATAAATTAAATCTGCGTTTTTGATGGTAGAAAGTCTGTGAGCAATAACCAACGATGTTCGATTTTCCATGAGTTTATTCAAAGCGTCTTGAACTTGTTTTTCGGACTCCGTGTCCAAAGCACTGGTAGCCTCATCTAAAATAAGAATAGGAGGGTTTTTTAGCACGGCACGGGCTATACTGATACGTTGTTTTTGTCCGCCGGAAAGCTTGTTTCCTCTGTCGCCGATGTTGGTTTGGTAACCCTGTTCCAGTTGCATAATAAAATCGTGAGCATTAGCAATTTTTGCTGCTCGCACAACTTCTTCTTCCGACACGTTTTCTCGCCCGAAAGCAATATTATTAAAAACCGTATCATTAAACAAAATGGATTCTTGCGTAACAATTCCCATTAAATTGCGCAAATCATGAATTTTTAAATCGCGGATGTCTATATCATCAATCAATATAGCGCCTTTATTCACATCATAAAATCGAGGTAGCAAATCTGCCAAAGTAGATTTTCCCCCGCCGCTGGCACCTACCAGAGCAATTTTTTGTCCTTTTTTTATTTCAATGGAAACGTCTTTTAAAACCCACTCTTGTTGATATTTAAACCATACATTTCGGTATAAGATTCGAGTGTTAAACTCTTTTTTACTAATGGCGTCGGGTTTTTCCTTAATGGGGTTTTCGGCTTTAAGAATTTCTGAGATACGTTCTTCCGATGCAGCTCCTTTTTGAATGTGGTAATATGCAGAAGAAAACGATTTGGCAGGAGAAATTAATTGTGAAAACAAAGCGATGTAGGCAATAAACGTAGATGCAGACAAGTCGGCATCATTATTTAATACCAGTTTTCCGCCAAACCAAATCACTACAACCATTACAATAACACCCATAAATTCGCTTAGCGGAGAAGCCAAGTCTTTTTTTCTCATCAATTTTATCATCAATTTTCTGTAAAGCTCGTTTCGTTGCAAAAAACGGTGTAAAGTAGATTTTTCGGCATTGAACCCTTTAATTACTCTTAATCCCGATAATGTTTCATCAATGGTGGAAATCAATACGCCAAGCATTCCTTGTCCTTGCTTGGCAGATTCTTTTAAACTTTTTCCGATTTTTCCGATTATTAAACCGCTTATCGGCAGAAATACAAACACAAACACCGTAAGCTTCGGACTCCAATAAACCATGGTAAGTAAATAAATAAGTATGGTAACAGGCTCTTTAAAAATCATTTCGAGCGATTGTAAAATTGTCCACTCGATTTCTTGTACGTCAGAGGTCATTCGGGAAATAATATCTCCTTTTTTCTTTTCCGAATAATAAGAAAGGGGAAGTTCCAATATTTTGGAAAACAACTTGTTTCTAATATCCCGCATGATGCCGTTTCTTACCGTTGCCATTACAAATTGAGCCAGATATCGAAATAAATTTTTCAGGAAAAATAAACTTACCACCAAACTGCAAACAAATATCAAAGCCCTTTCTTTTCCGTTGTCATGCAATAAAAACTCCGAGCTTAGGGTATAATAAAACATATCAACGGCATATTGCACCGAAAGGTCAAAAACGGGCTTACCCTTTTCAATGTATTTTTGATAATGCTCCGGCGATTGGAGAAAAATCAAATCCAAGAACGGAATAATCATAGTTAGAGAAAACAAAGAAAATACGGAAGAAAGTAAATTGAATAAAATGTTTAAACCTACATGTAATTTGTAAGAGGCAACATATCGAAGAATTTTAAAAAGATTTTTCATGCCGGGCAAATATACGTCAGTTCGGTTAAATATTCCTACATTTGCAGCTATGAGCACCATTCGACAACAACGTGTAGCCAAAGAAGTTCAAAAAGAATTAGCGGAATTTTTCAGAATGAATGCCGCATCTATTGTAGGAGCGGTAATGGTTTCGGTTACTACGGTAAGGATTTCCGCCGATTTAAAAATAGCCAAGGTATATATCAGTTTTTTTCCGGCTAAAGACAAAAAAGCGCTTTTGGAAAAAGTAAAAGAAGCTGCCAAATACATTAGAGGAGAAATAGGCAAAAAGCTTCGCCACCAACTTCGATATATTCCGGAACTTCATTTTTATTTAGACGACACGCTCGATGAAGCGGAAAAAATAGAACAATTATTAAAAGAATAAAAGCACATGCACTACGACCCGATTAAACGCAGTTTGGGAGAAGTTTTTAATAAAACCCCATTTTTACGAGTATTGTTTTATAAATTGCTCGACTTATTGCTTTTGCGAGCATGGCACGTGCATAAAGAATTGAAAAAATGGGCGAAAACAGCACCCGAAAATGCCGAAATATTAGATGCCGGAGCAGGTTTTGGGCAATATTCGTATTATTTGGCTAAAATGAATCCCAATTGGAAGATATTGGCAATTGATGTGAAAGAAGAACAGGTAAAAGATTGCAACGAATTTTTTGGTAAAGCAGGATTGTCAAATGTGCATTTTGAAGTAGGGGATTTAACCCAATTTGTCGCTCCCGAAAGATTTGATTTAGTTGTTTGTGTGGATGTAATGGAACATATCGAAGAAGACGTGCAGGTTTTTAAAAATTATTGCCATTCCATGAAAAAAGGCGGTATGGTGCTTATTTCCACCCCGTCAGACCAAGGCGGTTCGGATGTGCATGATGAAGAAGATTCTTCTTTTATAGAAGAACACGTTCGAGACGGTTACAATATTTATGAAATTGAAGACAAGCTTAAAGAAGCGGGATTTTCTAAAGTAGAAGCCCGGTATTCGTACGGCACGCCCGGAAAAATAAGCTGGAGGCTGTCTATGAAGTATCCCATATTGATGTTGGGCGCATCTCGTTGGTTTTTTGCAATTTTACCGTTTTATTATTTGGTTATTTATCCCTTCTGCTATATATTAAATTGGTTAGACGTTTCTTTTTCTCATAAAACAGGTACCGGTTTAATTGTTAAAGCCTGGAAGTAAACCGTGAAATTTATTTTTTACATAGCTCAGCGCTATTTGTTTTCCAAAAAAAACAAAAATGTTATCAATGTTATTTCCGCCATTTCCATGATAGGCGTGGGTATTGGAGCTTTTGCTTTAATTGTGGTACTTTCTGCGTTCAACGGATTGGAACAATTGGTAGAAGACCTTTACGGAGCCTTTGACCCCGATATTAAAATAATGCCTTCTAAAGGTAAATACTTTCCCGAAGAAGCTTTGGATATTTCTGAAATCCGGCAATTAGACGGTGTAAAGAGCGTATCGCAAGTGTTTGAAGAAACAGCATTATTGCAATTTAAAGACAAACAGACTATTGCTACCGTCAAAGGAGTAGATGCAAATTATACGGATGTTTCGGGTGTAGATTCCATGATTACCGAGGGGCAATTTTTGTTAAACCATCAGAACAGACACTTTTTAGTGTTGGGAAACGGTTTGGCATATAACCTTTCTCTATATATAGAAAACAATATTGAACCGCTTACTGTTTATGCTCCGCAAAAAGGAACAAAAATTTCTTTTAATCCGGAAAAAGCCTTTAAAAAAGCCTATGTGCTTCCTGCCGGCATTTATACCATTAGCCCTGACTTTGATTTTAAATATGCTTTGGCGGATTTAAACTTTGTTCAGAAACTGTTTCGTGCGGAGGGGAATTTATCAGCGTTGGAAATCGCACTTTTGCCCGGAGCAGATGCCAATGCCGTAAAACAGCAAATTCAAAATATTGCAGGCGATGATTTTAAAGTAAAAACCCGTTACGAACTTAATGAAATGGTGTTTAAAACCAACAATACCGAAAAATGGATTACATACCTTATTTTGTCGTTTATTTTAATTATTGCTACCTTTAATATTATCGGTTCTTTGACTATGCTTATTTTAGAAAAAACCCGCGATATTAAGATATTAAAAAGTTTAGGGGTAAGCATGAAAACCATTATGAACATATTTCTTGCAGAAGGTGTATTGATTTCTCTATTGGGTGGAATAGTAGGACTTATGGCAGGATTGGCGGTGTGTTATATTCACTTAAAATTCGGATTGGTAAGGTTAAGCGGCACAATTGTAGAATATTATCCGGTTAAAATTCGTCCGGGAGATGTCGTTCTTATTATCCTTACCATTGTCGTAATAGGGATTTTCACTTCTTATTTACCCTCTCGCATAGTGGTAAAAAAAGCATATTGATGAAAAAACTTTCTGCCGATTATATATTTGACGGATTTCAACTACACGAAAATGCCGTACTGGTAACAAATGTAGACGGAACAATAGAAGGGGTTTTTTCCGAATCGGATTTTGAACTTTCGGAAACGGAGCATTACAAAGGTATTCTGGCGCCGGGATTTGTAAACGCACATTGTCATTTGGAACTTTCGCATTTAAAAAACGTTATCCCCCGAAAAACCGGTCTTCCCGGATTTATTAGAAAGATTCCCGACATGAGACATTTTCCTCAAGAAAAGATTATAGAAGCAGCATCTGCTGCCGACCGGCAAATGAAAGAAAACGGGATTGTCGCCGTAGGAGACATTTCCAACACTACCGACTCGTTTTCCGTAAAACAGAAATCGTCAATCTATTACCACACATTTATAGAAACATACGGATTTGCACCGTTTAAAGCTCAAAAAGCCTTTGACAATGCCGTAGACATGTTGAGCCGTGCAGAAAAGGCCGGATTAAATGCTTCTATTGTTCCTCATGCACCGTATTCCGTATCGGACGCCCTGTTCCAGCTTTTGAAGAAATATTATGCGAAAACACCGTCGCTTATTTCTATCCATAATCAGGAAACGGAAACGGAAAACGAAATGTTTATACACGGAAAAGGAGAACTTCTTGAGATTTTGAAAGATTTCGGTAATGATGTTCGCCATTGGAAAGCTCAAGGAAAAAGCGCTTTATTATCAGTTTTGGATTATTTGGATAATAATTCCAAAGTAATTTTTGTACACAACACGTTTACATCTCCGTCGGAAATAAATCTTGCAGAGAAGCGGCTGTCCGAAACATATTGGTGTATATGTCCCAAAGCTAATTTATATATTGAAGATACACTTCCATCCGTGGACCGGTTTATGGAAGTTACGGACAATATTTGCATAGGAACAGACAGTTTGGCATCAAACAATACACTTTCAATAGTGGAAGAAATAGAAACCCTTCGTTTGCATTTTCCTCACATTGGGTTGTCTGAATTGTTGAGGTTTGCCACCATAAACGGAGCTAAAGCATTAGGTATTGATACCGTTTTCGGAAGTTTTGAAAAAGGCAAAAAACCGGGAATTAACCTCTTAACGTTTAATGGTGCTTCTTCGCGTCTTTCGGGAGTAAAACGATTGATGTAAAGATTTTTTGTTTCTTTGTAATAGAATAGTCCTGATAATGGAAAACACAAATATTGGAATTATAGGCGGAGGAAGCTGGGCAACGGCGTTGGCAAAAATCGTAAGTGAAAATGCCCACCATGTAAACTGGTGGATGAGAGATGGCGAACAAGTACAACATTTATTGAAATTTCATCATAATCCGAAATACCTTCAATCGGTTGCTTTTAATCCGGAAGTCATTCACCCCTCTACAAATTTGGAAGAAGTCATACAACATTCAAAAATCATTATTGTAGCCATTCCCTCAGCATTTATCCATCAAACACTCGGTAATTTGAAGCTGCCTTTGACCGATAAAATTTTTGTTTCTGCCGTAAAAGGTATTGTTCCGGAGTTTCACTCTATTCCGGCTCGTTATATCCACAAGCAATTTAATATTTCTTATGAACAAATCGGCGTGATAAGCGGACCGTGTCATGCAGAAGAAGTAGCTTTGGAACGGTTGTCGTATCTTACCATTTCTTCTCAAGACAAGGAAACAGCCGAACAAATAGCTGCAATGCTCAATTGCCGGTATATTAAAACTACATTAAGCGATGATATTTTCGGAACAGAGTTTTCAGCCGTATTAAAAAACATATACGCCATTGCCGCAGGAATTTGTCACGGCTTAGGGTACGGAGATAATTTTCAGGCGGTACTTATCAGCAATGCTATTCAAGAAACAGAACGGTTTGTGGACGGAATAAAAGAAATGCATCGAGATGTAAAATCTTCGGCATATTTGGGAGATTTATTAGTAACGGCATATTCTCAGTTCTCCAGAAATCGTACCTTTGGAAACATGATAGGAAAAGGATACTCCGTAAAATCGGCTCAAATGGAAATGAACATGGTTGCCGAAGGGTATTATGCCGTAAAAAGTATTATAGAAATCAATAAAAAATTTAATATAGACATTCCTATTATTCAATCCGTGTATAACATTTTGTACGAACGAATTTCTCCCGTAATAGAAATGAAATTATTAGAAGACCGCTTATCCTGAAAACTTATTAAGTTTGTAAGCAAATCATTAAAAACATGAACAAAGCAATCATTCAACAAGAATCTTTTAACTTTGATTTTCAATCTGATTTTCTCTCCGGAGTTATCAACGAAAAAAACTTTAAGTGGGACATCCGAAAAATAGACGACCATCATTATCACATCATAAAAGACCATGTTTCTTTTGACATTTATATACTCCAAATCAACAAAGAAGACAAAACAGTTTCGCTGCGAATAAACGGTAAAACAACCACCGTAAAAATAGAAGACCGCTACGATGTGCTGTTAAAAGAAATGGGGTTGGAAAATCTGTCAAAAGTAAAAATTAAAGAATTAAAAGCACCAATGCCCGGCTTGGTATTGGATGTAAAAGTAAACCCCGGCGACTCGGTAGAAAAAGGGCAGCCCCTTTTAGTGCTGGAAGCTATGAAAATGGAAAACGTTTTAAAATCGCCCGCAGACGGGGTAATTACCGACATTAAAGTAAAAAAAGGACAAGCTGTAGAAAAAAACGAAATACTAATAACCTTTTAAAAATCATACAACTATGAAACGATTGATATATGTTTTAGGAATTGCTGCTACAATAATGATGAGCAGCTGCGGAAATTCTCAAAAACCCGAAGAAAAACCGCAAAATCATTCTGCCGAACAAAAACCTAAACAAGAAACATGTATTTATGCCGTTGTTCAAGACTCTTTAAAAGTTTACTGGACGGCATTTAAACACACGGCAAAAGTTCCCGTAAAAGGAGCTTTTGATACGGTAACCGTAACGCTAAAAAACAATGCCGAAACCGTTGAACAAATACTCGCTTCGGCTTCTTTTGCCGTTCAAACCTATTCGGTAAATTCCGGAGACGAAGGCAGAGATGCAAAAATCCGTTCTTTTTATTTCGATAAATTGGCAAACGGAAAAACCATACAAGGCAAAATCCTTTCCGCAGCAAACGGAGAAGCCGATATAGAACTCACTATAAATAATATAATCAAAACCGTAAAGGGCAAATATTCCACCGGAGAAAACCTTCTTAAACTTAAGACTGTAGTGAATATGGAAGATTTTAACGCACAAGAAAGCATCGAAGCTCTTCAAGAAGCATGTAAAGAAAAACATACCGGTTCTGACGGTATCACCAAGCTGTGGTCTGAAGTGGAAATATTAGCCCAAGTGCCTTACAAAAAGCAATGTAAATAAAATTTATGTCAAAAAAGAAAAAAATCAAATCATTAAGTCAACTATCACACTTTATATTAGAAACCTTTAAAAAAAATCCGCAAAAACAACTTAATTACAAACAAGTTTCCAAAGAATTAGGAATTAAAAAGCCCGAAATCAGAAAAATAGTGGCAGAAAAGCTCGAAGAGCTTGCCGAAAAAGGAAAACTTGAAAAAACAAGTCGAGGAAAATTCAAGCTCAAATTATCTTATCATTATTTAGTCGGGCAAATAGATTTTACGCAAACCGGAAACGCGTATGTAATTGTTGATGACCTGGAAAACGATGTTTTTGTAAACAAAAAACACGTAAAAAACGCTTTACCCGAAGATACTGTGAAAATTCGTGTGGCGGATGTCCAAAAAAGCCGAAAAAGAACAGAGGGCGAAGTTGTTGAGGTTCTCCGGCGAAACAAAACGGAATTTGTAGGAACAGCTCAGAAAAACAAAAACTTTTATTTTGTTGTACCCGACAAGACAGATGTGCATGTAGATTTTTATGTGCCTGACAACAAGGCTAAAAATGCTAAATCAGGCGAAAAAGTCATTGTCCGTTTGGTTGATTGGCCCGAAGATGCTAAAAACCCTATCGGAGAAATAATAGAAGTTTTAGGAACTCCCGGAAACAACGAGGTGGAGGCTGCTTCTATATTGATAGACAATGGGTTCACCCCCGTTTATCCTAAAGAAGTAATTAAAGAAGCCGAAAAAATTCCGCTTACTATTCCCGAAAAAGAAATAAAAAAACGTCGAGATTTCCGTCAAGTAACCACCTTTACCATAGACCCCGATGATGCCAAAGATTTTGACGATGCCCTTTCCGTGCAATTTTTAGACAACGGAAATATAGAAGTAGGCGTACATATTGCCGACGTAACACATTATATTCCCGAAGGTTCTGCATTGGACAAAGAAGCGCTTAAACGTTCTACTTCCGTGTATTTGGTGGACAGAGTTATTCCCATGCTTCCCGAGGTGTTGTCAAACGAAGTTTGTTCGCTAAAACCTCATGAAGACAAATTGTGCTTTTCGGCTGTTTTTACATTGGATAAAAACGCCAAAATCGTAAAAGAATGGTTCGGAAAAACTATTATCCACTCCGACCGCAGATTTACTTACGACGAAGCCCAACAAGTAATAGAAACCGGACAGGGAGATTTTGCCAAAGAACTGGCAGAATTAAACCGGTTAGCTAAAATTCTCCGCGAAAACCGTAAAAAAGAAGGGTCTATCACTTTCGATAAAATAGAAGTGAAGTTTATTTTGAACAAAAAAGGAAATCCCACCGGCGTAAAACTCAAAGAGGCAAAAGATTCCAACAAGCTTATCGAAGAATTTATGCTTTTGGCGAATAAAAAAGTATCGGAATTTGTAAGCCTGAAAATACCACAAAAACCTCCATACGTTTATCGTGTACACGATTATCCGGACCCTGTAAAACTGGAAGAATTTAAGCGATTTATAAGCCAATTCGGTTACAACATTAACGTAACTAATCTTAAAAAACTCTCCGACCAGTTCAATACTCTTTTTGAAGAAATTAAAGATAAAAATGAAGAAGCCGTTATTGAAACGCTTGCCATAAGAACCATGGCAAAAGCCTACTACTCTACGAATAATATTGGTCATTACGGTCTCGGATTTCGATATTATACACATTTTACCTCGCCCATTCGACGTTATCCTGATGTGTTGGCACACAGGCTGTTATTTTCTTATCTGAACAAAGATTTTAACGCTAACAAACATCAACTTGAAGAAATGTGTAAGCACGCTTCCAAACAAGAACGACTTGCCACAGATGCCGAGAGAGATTCCATTAAATTTTTCCAAGTGAAACTAATGGACGACAAGGTGGGGGAAATATATGAAGGTATTATCAGCGGGGTTGCCGAATTTGGCATATTTGTGGAACTCAAAGAAAATCTGTGCGAAGGAATGATTAGAATCAAAGACTTAACCGATGACTCTTATTGGTATGATGAAGAAAACTACCAACTTGTCGGAAGAAATTACGGAAAGACCTATCAATTGGGAGATAACATTATTGTGAAAGTGGCTAAAGTAAATCTCCTGAAACGTCAAATTGACTTTATTCCAATGGGGTGATTTTGTTT
>CAZLMS010000058.1:0-9929 GCA_964560645.1 uncultured Flavobacteriales bacterium
TCACCATGTTTTCCGTAACACTTTTATTTCTATGCATTTACTATTTAACATGGTATAAACCTCATAAATCTTTTTTTGACTATGTAATGAATAATCAAACTCAAGATAAATTTATCACTTTAACAAGGTTGATTCCTCACATAAAATTTTTACTCAAGTACTTATTTTTAACTCCCAAGCTAAGATTATACTTTATTTGCTTTATTATCTCACTTATCGCAGGTATTGCTATTTTTAAAAACTCTTCTACTGAGTATAAATTCTCATTTATTGCCATAATTTGCTGGCTAATTATTGAATTTCATAAAATAGGATTAATTTTTATTCCTTCGCGTTATTTAATTTCATTTCTTTTTCCTATGGGTGTCTTAATAACAACCGTTTGCTATGAATTTGTTCAAAATCAATCTTTACCTAAAAAACTTATCGGGATAGTCATGTGCACAATGCTAACCATAAATCATTTTGCGGATTATATTCAAACTTTTAATAATCGAACCTTTCAAATATCTGCTATTAATGATTATTTCAGTTCTTATTCGTTTTCAAAAAAACGACCCGTTATCGGAGCATGGGCACCTTCTTTTACATGGAAAACAAGTGCTTTAACTTTTCCCGTATGGAAAGGTTATTTTAATGATGAAAATATTCTTACTGAGACCAGACCTAAAGTTATTGTAACGGAAGGGGATGAAAAAGACTCCGGAAATGCTTTTTTTCATAATTCAAAGTCTTTTATGTTACATGTAGATTCTGTAAAACTTTTTAAAGTAAAAAACTATAAAATCCATATCCTTTGGATGAAATAAAAAACACTTTCTCTTATTCCTTACTAATTTTATGCGGGTCTTGATTATCGTCTTCAATTTCGTCTTTTACAACTTTCATTTTTTGAGCCAAAACGGCAAATAACCTGTAATTGTGGTCTATAAGCCAACGCATGGCTAATTTATTGCCGTCAATAGCTTCCGCCATTCGTGCCATTACATGGAATTTATATTTATCGAGCCACTTAATAGCTTCTTCATTACCTTCTCCGCCGTTTATCAAAGCCATTAAATGCGGATAGCCGTTTTTCATCAGCCATTCACGGGCATCTTCTTTATTTCTCAATGCAAAACAAAACAAACCCAGCTCCGGATATCCGTTTTTGATAAGCCAGTCTCTTATTTTTTGATTGCCGCTAATGGCTTCACCCCATGCCACCAACACTTTTACGGGATAATTTAACGGTTTTATTTTGCTTCGCTGCGGTTTTTTCATCACACAATTTGTTGATAAATACGACAAATATGAGAAGTTGTTGTTTGAGGTGAAAATTTTTCTATGGCATATTCAAATCCTTTCTCTGCAAGTTCTTTTTTAAAATTTTCATTGGCAGCTAATTTTTCTATAGCCGCTGCCAATTCTTCTTTTGAATGAGGCGAAATGTACAACGCCCCCGGTCCGCCGGCTTCGGGAAGCGAAGAAACATCCGAAGTTATTACCGCTGTTTTGCATAATAAAGCTTCAGCTACAGGCAAACCGAAACCTTCATATAAAGAAGGATATATTAACATTTCAGCTCCGGTATATATGTGTTTAAGTTCTTCATTGTCAGATAACTTATCTAACCATATCAACTTAGTTTCCAAATTGTTTTTTCTTATCAACGGCTGTAACTTCTTTTTAAACTTCTCTCCTTTACCAACTATTACCAGCGGCAATTGAAAATCGGGTTTTAAAAGCGGATATGCTTGCAATATCAATTGTAAGTTTTTTCTTTCCTGAATGCTTCCCACAAAAAGCAAATAATTAGCGGGCAATTGATATTTGTCTTTAACAATCCTGGTTTTATTAAAATCTAAAGGTTGATAAAAAACGTCATCGCAACTTTGATATACTACTTCAATCTTTTCTTCGGGTATTTGATAGAATTTTACAATATCATTTTTAGTGGCATGGCTAATGGCAATAATTTTATCGGCTCTTTCACAGCTTCGTTTAAATTTAAAATCATATATCATTCTGTCTGCAAGCGGGTAAGTATCAGGATAATGTTTAAAAATCAAATCATGAACGGTAACCGCGTAACGTATTTTTGAAGGCATTGAAAACAGCGGAATTTCATTGCTTAAACCGTGATAAACATCCGGTTGTTTTTCTTCTAACTGCTTATGTAAAAACAAACTCCGGGAAATTCCCGGAAATATTCCTTTTACAGGCAGTATTTTCACATTATTATACGAAGAAAATTCTTTGAAAAACGGATTGTTTTTTACTATTTTAGGCGTGTATAAAAAATACAGGTTTTCAGGATGATATTTAATTAAGTTTCTTACCAGTGTGCGGCTGTAATTGCCCAGTCCCGTGCGATTAAAAAATAATCTTTTGGCGTCAAACCCGATTTTCATTTGATTATTGGGCTGCTTCAATGAGTTTTTCCAATATTTCAATAGCAGCTTTAGGTATTTTGGTTCCGGGACCGAATACACCCGCCACACCTGCTTTATATAAAAAATCGTAGTCTTGAGGAGGAATTACACCTCCGGCAATTACCAAGATATCTTCTCTTCCATATTTTTTTAGTTCTTCTATTACTTGAGGAACAAGCGTTTTGTGTCCGCCCGCCAAGGAAGAGACACCTAACACATGTACATCATTTTCTACTGCCTGTTTAGCAGCCTCTTGAGGAGTTTGAAATAATGGCCCGATATCTACATCGAAACCCATATCGGCAAAGGAAGTGGCAATTACTTTTGCCCCTCTGTCGTGACCGTCTTGCCCCATTTTTGCTATCATTATACGCGGACGCCTGCCTTCTATTTCGGCAAACTTATCAGCCAATTCCACCGCTTTTTGAAAATCTTTATCTTTCATAGCTATAGATGAATATACACCGGCAACAGACTGTACATTAGCTTTGTATCGTCCAAAAACTTTTTCCATTGCCTCTGAAATTTCTCCTAACGTAGCTCTTAAACGAGCCGCTTCTACGGCAGCTTCCAGCAAATTACCCTCGCCTGTTTTCGCTATTTCGGTAATTTTTTCCAATGCCTGTTTCACAGCCTCATTATTGCGCTCGGATTTAATTCTGTTAAGTCTTTCAATTTGTTTTTGACGCACTTTTGAGTTATCTACTTCCAGTATATCTATATCCGGATTATCGTCGGTTTGATAAGCATTCACTCCTACAATTATATCTTGTCCGCTATCTATTCTTGCTTGTTTTTTAGCTGCCGCTTCTTCTATACGCATCTTGGGCAAGCCGTTTTCTATTGCTTTTGCCATTCCTCCCATTTCTTCCACTTCTTGTATCAATTCCCATGCTTTTCGAGCTATTTTATCGGTCAAATATTCCACGTAATAAGAACCTGCCCACGGGTCTATGTGTTTGCAAATATCTGTTTCTTCTTGTAAAAATATTTGAGTGTTTCGAGCTATCCGGGCAGAAAAATCAGTGGGTAATGCAATGGCTTCATCCAAAGCATTGGTATGCAAAGATTGTGTTCCGCCAAAGGCTGCCGCTAATGCTTCCAAACAGGTGCGGGCTACATTGTTAAAAGGGTCTTGTTCCGTTAAACTCCATCCGCTTGTTTGACAATGGGTTCTTAACGCCAAAGACTTAGGATTCTGCGGATTAAATTGCTTTACTATTTTTGCCCATAACATTCTGGCTGCCCTCATTTTGGCTATTTCCATGAAATGATTCATTCCGATAGCCCAAAAGAATGATAACCGGGGAGCAAAATCATCCACGTTTAAACCTGCTCGAATTCCTGTTCTCAGATACTCCAATCCGTCTGCCAAAGTATAAGCCAATTCAATATCGGGAGTGGCTCCCGCTTCTTGCATGTGATAGCCTGAAATACTTATGGAATTAAATTTGGGCATATACTTGGAAGTGTACTCAAAAATGTCGGAAATAATTCGCATGGAAGGCTCCGGCGGATAGATGTAGGTATTTCTTACCATAAATTCTTTGAGAATATCGTTTTGAATAGTTCCCGAAAGTTGGGATTTATCCACGCCTTGTTCTTCCGCCGTTACAATGTAAAATGCCATCACGGGAATAACCGCTCCGTTCATGGTCATTGATACTGACATTTTATCGAGCGGAATTTGGTCGAAAAGAATCTTCATATCTTCCACGGAATCTATGGCTACCCCTGCCATTCCTACATCCCCTACTACCCGGGGATGGTCGGAATCATATCCGCGATGCGTAGCCAAGTCAAAAGCTACGGAAAGCCCTTTTTGACCTGCCGCTAAATTTCTGCGGTAAAATGCATTGGATTCTTCTGCCGTACTAAAGCCTGCATATTGCCTGATAGTCCACGGACGCGTTACATACATTGTGGAATACGGTCCTCTTAAATAGGGAGGAATTCCGGCAACAAAATCCAAATGAAAAACAGAATGTAAGTTTTTTTCGGAAAACAGCTCTGGAACTTCTATTCCTTCAGGTGTTTCCCAATTGTGCTTTTCTTCTTGAGACGGTACGGAATTTTTATCGGGAAATTCAAGCTGTGGTCTTATTTTAGTTTTCATGATTTTGAATTGCGATATAACTTGCTATTCTTTTTAATGTTAGCGGTCGAAAATCACTATGCCGAGCTTCTTGCGATTGAACAAACGTTTCTTGTTCTTTTTCTTGAGGATTAGGATATTTATTTACGCCTACCATTACTTTTTCTTGTTTGAGGTATGCTTGCACCAGTTTTTCAAATCCCGCTTCAAAACTTTTTTGCCAATATCCTTGCTTTAACAATGCTTTCCAATCTTTATTGTCTTCTATAATATCATGGTACTTTTCCCATGTTGTTTCACACAATTTGGCTGTGATATTTTTCAAATAATAATTACCTTCGACAATGTTTTTTACTTTTTGAAAATATCCTTCTTCTTGCAATAGGATTTGTACATTTTTCGCAATTCTTTCTGAAAAACCGGTGGTTTTTCCCAGCACTTTATCGTGGGGGGTAGTATGTATAGTATTAGCCCCGGCCAATACTGCCGAAACCGTTTGAGTTGTGTTCCGGAGCATATTGTTGTGCATATCAAGACGAGAGTGATAGAAGGTAGAAGTTTCACAATGAATTATAGGAAAAGAAGATGCCCAATCTATATTTTTTTGTTTTAAAAAATTGAAATACAATATTTTTAAAGACTCTATTTTACCTATTTCTTTAAAGAAAGAAATGCCTACGGGAATTTTAAAAAATAAAGATTTGGCTATCGTCTCGGGGGATAATCCTCGCTTTTCCAGTTCACTAAAAAGGAAATTTGTTTTTGCCAACAAATAAGCCAATTCATCAACGGTTGTTGCTCCTGCATAATGGGCTTCTTCACTTCTTATCGAAAAAAGTTTTACGGGAAAGTCCGTCCAAGAAGGAGATGTTTCCGCAATAAAATCAAGCCACTGCCCAAGTTCATTTTCGGTTACCTTGCCTGCAGCATAATCAGACGCTAAATCCGCATCTAAAGCCAAGTCGTGTTTTTGCAAGGTGTTTTTTGAGATATAAGTTAAAAAATCTCGGGCAACTTCTAATGATGACGTTTTTACAATAGTTTGAATGTAATCTGTTTGTATATCTTTCAATAAACTTTGGAAATCGGTTTGTTTTTCTATGGTAAACTGTAAACTGTTTACTCCGCTCTGCAAAAGTTTCAACGCTTTTTGATTGGCTTGTTCGGTATTTTCCACCTCCACTACCCCGCAATTATACCATGCGTTGTTGGTATTGGCTCGCTGCAAATCGGAAACATAATTTAAAAAACTGATTGACGGTGTATTTTCTCTTTTGTAGAACGGTTCTAAAATTATTCCTTCTTCCGCCTCCCAAAGTAAAGATTCATAGGGTTTTCCTTTTAAATCTTTTATAATTTTTTGCTTCCATTCTTCTATGGAAACAGGGGGGAATTCTTGAAACAGGTTTTCGTTAGTTTGCATATTACAAACTTAAAAAAATTGAGTATTCAAATGGAAAAAATTGCAATTAACCAAGTTATTGCTCAAAGAAATAATCTATCAATTCATATACTGTATCCAACGAAATGTCATAGGTTCCGTCCAAAAACCCGTCAATTACTGCAATGATTTCATTGGATTGAATGATTCCGTCATTATTTTCATCCGCAAATTTGAATTTTTCGGGCAAAACGGTTTGCGCTTTTATTCTTGCCATTTGCTTGCGATGTTCTCTGATTTGTTGGTCTATTTTTCGCAAAATGTCCATAGTAGGTTTTTCGTAGAAAGTTACGGTTCTGGTAGTAACTGCAGAATCCCTTAAAAGAGCCATTTGTTCAAACATTTCGTCGGTAATGGTAACTCCGTGTGCATTAACGGGATTTCCTTTAGGCGTATGAGGCTCATCATCCATATAATCGGGCACTCCGTCTTCATCTTCATCTAAAGGACAGCCGTCGGCATCTACTTTTACATCTATCGGTGTTTTTTGGCATTTATCCGTTGCATCTTCCACACCATCACCGTCAGAATCTTCGTGGTAAATTTCCCCGAAGTTTATGTGTTTATATTGTTTGTTACGGCGTTCTATCTTTCCGAAAGTATAATGCAATGCTACAGAAAGATTGAAAAATCTGTCATAATTATTATAGGCTCTATATCCGTCCAAATCATCGGTAAATGTCCAATAATAAGACGCTGCTATTCTGCTCTGGATATTAGGTGTGAGCTGATATTTCAAGCCTATGGTAACCGGCAATAAAAAGGTTTGGGCACTTACAGTATAAGAGGCTGTATCTTGAATTGGAGTTTCATAATTGTAATCGCGTTTGATAACAGATGCCGAGCTTGCATTAGGAGCATTTTGAGACATGTTTCTAATTGTACCGTCATCCCAGTAATAATAGCGTACTCCCTCCGAATTATACATATCGGTATAAGGGGTAAATTGCATGTATCCGAAACCAGAAGACAGATATAACGAAAAAGGATTTTTAGGCTCAAACAATTTTCCGTTGTCGGTATAAACCACTCCTTGTAAAACAATGGCATGAAAGGGAGTTTGGAAATTTCGCTGATTGTTTTTTGTAATTTCAAACTGTTCCAATTTACCGGTTATATAAGTTCCGGACAATCCTATGGTTTTGTTTAATCTTTTTTCCAGAGCTATATGAAAGCCGTTTTTTATTCCCGAAAGCCAGACGGATTGGGACAACGATTTGTTTAAATCGCCCTGAAAACTGTATGTATCAACCCCTCCCGACAACGAAAAATAGCCGAAAGAGTTTTGGGAAATTGAATTGAAATTAAATAAGGCTATGGAAATAAAAAGCAATATGATTTTTTTCATATTGCAAAAATATCGAATTAAAAGTTTGGCTTAAGCAGATATTTAGAATAAAAATTATCTATTTCATTAACGGCTTCTTCAGGTGTTTCAACGGTAATAAATAAATCCAGGTCTTCGGGGTTGATATTTTTTTCTTCCAACAAAGAGTTTTTGAGAAAATCTATAAGTCCGCTCCAATATTCTTTTGAGACGAGTATAATGGGAAACCTCGCTATTTTTTTAGTTTGAATGAGCGTTAGTGCTTCAAATAATTCGTCTAATGTTCCGAAACCGCCGGGCAAAACAATAAATCCCTGTGAGTATTTTACAAACATTACTTTTCGTACAAAGAAATAATCGAAATTGATAAGTTTATCGGGGTCTATATACTCATTGGCTTCCTGCTCAAAAGGCAAATCAATATTTAATCCTACGGAAACTCCTCTGCCTTTTTTAGCTCCTTTATTGGCTGCTTCCATAATACCGGGACCTCCGCCCGTAATCACGCCATAGCCTTTTTGTGTAAGCCTAAAAGCTATTTCTTCCGCCATTTTGTAATACTTGTTATTGTAATGTGTACGGGCAGAGCCGAATATAGAAACACAAGGACCTATTCTTCCCAGTTTTTCAAAACCATCGACAAATTCCGACATTATTTTAAAAATTTGCCAGGAATCTTTAGTTTTAATTTCTTGCCAAGTTTTATGAGAAAACGCTTTTTTTATTCTTTCTTCTTGTTCTTTTTCAGTCATCGGTCTATTTTTTAGGAATTTGCAAAGGTATGAAAATCAGTATTGCGACACGAATTTCCAAAATGCTTCATTGGGTAAAAGATTAGATTTTTCATTAGCAAATTCTTCTTTAAAGCCCTGTAAATAATACATCTTTAATTCGCCTTTATGTTTCACTTTTATCTCTCCCCTGTAAGTGCATTCAAAATATTCTTTTATATGTTTCCAAGTATTGTGAGTAATATTGATTTTCATCGGCTCACATGCTCCTTCTATTCTGCTGGCTGTGTTAACAGTGTCTCCCCAGATGTCGTATTGCCATTTTTTCTTTCCCACTACACCTGCTATTACGCTTCCGGTGTCTATTCCTATTCTTATGTCCCACGTGTCGGGTTTTTGTTTTTTAAGTTCCAACATGAAGTGAAGAATTGCTTGGGCACATGCACAAACTAACAGCGGATTGATTTTGTTTCTGACAGGCACTCCTCCGACCGCCATGTAAGCATCGCCTATAGTTTTTATCTTTTCTACATAATACAAATCCGTAACATCATCAAAATGAGAGAAGTAAAAATTTAATTGTTCTACCAGATTTTCAGGAGAAATGTGTTGAGTTTTTTTAGTAAATGCTACAAAATCGGTAAACATTACTGTTGCCAAATCAAATTTTCTAACGGTTGCCTTGCCTGTTTTTCGGATTTCCTCTATCGCATCTCCCGGTAAGATATTACGCAGTAATTCATCTATGTTTTGAGATTGTTTTTGAATAATTTTAGCTTTGAGATAAAGCCTCTCGAATACATTTACCTTAGATTGAACAATTTTGGGATTGAAAGGATAAGTCAAATAATCCGATGCGCCGTTATTTAAACAAAACACAATATGTTGTTCATAGTTTTCTTTGCCTGTAATACTTAAAATATGAGTATCGGGCAAAGCCGCTTTCATCTTTTTTAAAAACGGACCTTGTTCAAATCTGCGTTCTCCGGAATCTATAATTATCAACGCGTAACCGGACAATTTGCGTAAATCTGCCTCATCCGTGTTTTTAATATGAATTAAGCGGTTTTCGGCATGGATAATATCCTTTAATTCTTTAGCAATTTTCTGATTTTGAGTTAATATAAGGATATGGACATCGGGCATACAGATATTGTTACTTATTTTTCTTTACCCGGTTTTTTTTCTCCGGGTCTTCGTGAAAAAAATATCGAAAATCCAAAGTAAGATAATAACCGTTTAATTCCGTAATTACTTGAGGTTCGGTACCATCTTTCCGAAAATAGGTGTATCGGGCGCGGTAAATGTTGGAAAATAGCCTGTGGAAAGACGCTCCCAAATAAAAATAGCCGCTCTCTTTGGTTCTGTACTCATAACCTATATTGGCTAATAAAGCTCCGAAAACCCAATTTTTTCTAACGGCTTTAAATGCTAAAAAATCATAATCGAAAGCCGCCACATTGGAAGGGAAAAAATCTAAAGACACTCCCATGGAGGCATTCATGTACCATTTTTTGCTCAACTGTATAAAAACCAATCCTTTAACCGGAAGTTCATATCCGATAATTCTAACGGAAGTGCTGTCGGAAAAGTTGTAAAGATTGTCATTTATACTGATGAGGAAGTTTCTTTGCACAAAGTTTAATCCCGATTCAACCGAAATGGTTTTGGTAATCCCTTTTCGCACAAGCATTCCGAAATTATATCCGAACTTTTGAGAAATATTGTATTCCACTTCATCTTCTTTTTGCTGAAAATCTCCGGCTTTTAAATAATTAAACGGAATAACGGGTTTAAACTGCACGCCAAAAGTGGTTACATTTTCTTGAGCATGTAAGAAATTTGTCATCCATACGATAACTATAAGCAACCGATTATATGGCATGAGTTTTAACATATCCGACAATAGCCAAAGTAAGGA
>CAZLMS010000059.1:0-6824 GCA_964560645.1 uncultured Flavobacteriales bacterium
TACGGGATAGGAACAGTATCTTTAAATACAGACTCTGTTCTTCTTTTTGAAGAAATTGTATATAACGGCATTCCGGTGGCAAACATTACGGTAACTCCTAATCCCGCATGCGAATATTCATCAGTTACCATTACAGATAACTCCCAAAATGTAAACTCCTATAAATTGAGAATATTTGATTGGAGTTGGACGGAAACTCAAAACATGACTTATTATTCAAGTTCCGGAGATTTGAATAATGACAGCATTTGGTATTATTGTGGTGATTACAACGGCTCTATGCATTATTACAGTTACGAAGATTCTTACTGCGTAGATTCTCAATTAGTAGTGGTAAAAATGTATTCTACTATCGGATGGCAGGATTTTAATTATACGGTAACAGGAGCTTCCGTACAGTTTGAAGACACGGATACTACCAACAAAACCTATTGGTTGTGGAATTTTGATGACGGAAATACGGCAAACGGTTATCAAGTTTCTCATACTTATGCTTCTCCGGGCACTTATTCCGTTTGCATGACGGCAGCTAATCCTTGTGATACTTCAACCGTGTGCAAAAACATAACCGTAACTCAAGGCGGAGCAACACTTGCTTCTTCGCTATCCAATAAAATTATACAACTATATCCCAATCCGGCGAATGAAAAAATACAGTTAAATGCAAATGTTCCTGTTGTTTCGTGTGAGATACACGATATAACAGGAAAACAGGTTCAGGTTTATAGTTTAAATAACACTTTTGGAGAGTTGGATGTGTCAAATATAGAAGCAGGAGTATATTTCCTTAAAATTTATACACAAAACAAACAGTATATCCGTAGACGAATAGTGATTGAATAAAATTTTTTAAAAATCTGCATACTTGCCACAATAAAGACTCTTTTTCGGTCGTTTTGAAAAAATTAAAAATGCAAAACAGCCTATGGAAAAAATCTACTCTGTTTTTGACCTCGAAGAAATATTGTTTCTTGAAAGTCAATTAAAAAAAATGTTTGATAAGGAATTGCAAGAGGAAACGAATAAATTTCCTCACAAGCAAACAATTGCAAATTTACTAAACTATTCCAAGGCACTTTCGGTGAAGAAAACCTCTTCGGTGGGAGATGTGTTTAAGTTGTTAAATTAGCGTAAAATTCAAATCATCTTTTCCCGAATTTGCTTAAAGGTAAAGACATTCACTTTTAAGCATAGTCTTGTTTTTTATTCCGGAAGGAAGTTTATCCTTTTCCATTATAGTTGATGGAATAAAAAATAACTTCGTTTATCCGATTATTTAGCGTAAATTTGCTTGTTCATTTTAAGCGTAAAAATTTATGATAGGTGTTGTAAATAAACTTTTTAAGTCGTTATTTGGAGATAAGAATCAAAAAGATATTCAAAAAATTCTCCCCGTTGTAGAAGAAATCAATCGGGAATTTGAAAAACTCAAAACATTATCTAACGACGAACTTCGTCAAAAAACTGCAGAGTTCAAAAAAATAATTGCAGATTCAACCAAAGAAATTGTAGCTCAAATTAGCAGTTTGCAAAAGAAAATAGACGATAACCCCGAATTAGAAATAGACGAAAAAGAAGCCATTTACGAACAAATAGACAAACTTAAAAAGCAAGAACTTGAAAAAATAGAAGAAACGCTCGATAAAATTCTTCCTCAAGCATTTGCCGTAGTAAAAGAAACTGCCCGCAGATTTAAAGAAAATGAAGTGCTGGAAGTTACGGCTACCGAATTTGACAAAGAACTAGCCTCTCATAAAACCAATGTGGAAATAGAAGGTGAAAAAGCGTTGTGGCACAACAGATGGATGGCGGCGGGCAATGAAATTGTTTGGGATATGGTTCATTATGATGTGCAGCTTATCGGAGGAGTAGTATTGCACCAGGGGAAAATTGCGGAAATGCAAACCGGAGAAGGAAAAACCCTTGTGGCTACATTGCCGGTATATCTTAATGCCCTCGCAGGAAAAGGCGTGCATTTGGTTACGGTAAACGATTACTTAGCCAAAAGAGACTCCGAGTGGATGGGTCCGTTATTTGAATTTCATGGATTAAGAGTAGATTGCATTGATAAACATCAACCCAACTCATACGAGCGAAAAATGGCATATCTCGCAGATGTTACTTACGGAACAAATAATGAGTTTGGATTTGATTATTTGAGAGATAATATGGCGGTTCGTCCCGAAGATTTGGTGCAAAGAGAACATCATTATGCTATTGTAGATGAGGTAGATTCCGTGTTGATTGACGATGCTCGTACGCCTTTAATCATTTCAGGTCCGACTTCGGGAGGAGATAAACACGAATTTTTGGAATACAAACCTAAAGTGGAAAAACTCGTTTCTGCTCAAAAACAATATATTAACACCATTTTGGCAGATGCTAAAAAAATGCTTAAACCGGTAATTGAAGGTCAAAAAATAGATAAAAAAACCGAACAAGAAGCCGGGCTTAAACTTTTAAGAGCTTACCGCGGATTGCCTAAAAACAAAGCCCTTATCAAGTTTTTAAGTGAACCGGGCATGAAAGCACTTTTGCAAAAAACGGAAAACTACTACTTGCAAGACAACGCGAAAGAAATGCCTAAAGTAGATGAAGAATTATATTTTGTAATTGACGAAAAAACCAATGCCATTGAGCTTACCGAAAAAGGTATAGAACTGATTACCGATGCCACTCAAGACCCTCAATTTTTTATTCTTCCCGACATAGGTTCTCGAATTGCGGAAATAGAAAAATCTAACTTGCCACCCGAAGAAAAGCTTAAACAAAAAGACGAATTACTTCGAGACTATGCCGTAAAATCAGAAAGAATACATACGGTAAATCAACTTTTGAGAGCTTACACCATGTTTGAAAAAGACGTGGAATATGTGGTAATGGACAATAAAGTGAAAATCGTAGATGAGCAAACCGGTCGTATAATGGAGGGGCGAAGATATTCTGACGGATTGCATCAAGCTATTGAAGCTAAAGAAAATGTAACCATAGAGGCGGCTACTCAAACCTATGCAACCATTACGTTACAAAACTATTTCAGAATGTATCACAAACTTGCCGGAATGACAGGAACCGCTATTACCGAAGCCGGCGAGTTTTGGGAAATATATAAACTCGATGTGGTTTCCATCCCAACCAATAAACCCATAGCTCGAATTGATAAGGAAGATTTGGTGTATAAAACAAAAAGAGAAAAATACAAAGCCATTATTGATGAAATAGAACGAACGGTAAAAGAAGGCCGTCCGGTGTTGGTGGGAACCACATCAGTAGAAGTATCGGAGTTGTTAGGCAAGATGCTGAAGCTGAAAGGAATTAAACATCAAATCTTAAATGCAAAAAGACATAAACAAGAAGCAGAAATTGTTGCCAAAGCCGGAATGCCCGGAACGGTTACCATTGCTACCAATATGGCAGGTCGTGGAACCGATATTAAATTAGGTCCCGGCGTAAAAGAAGCCGGCGGATTGGCAATAATCGGCACGGAGCGACACGAATCACGCCGGGTGGACAGACAGCTTAGAGGACGTGCAGGACGGCAAGGAGACCCCGGTTCGTCGCAATTTTTTGTGTCGCTTGAAGATGATTTGATGAGATTGTTTGGTTCGGAACGAATTGCGCGACTTATGGATAGAATTGGGTTGGAAGAAGGCGAAGTCATCCAACATTCCATGATTACAAAATCTATTGAGCGTGCCCAGAAAAAAGTAGAAGAAAACAATTTCGGAATCAGAAAGCGATTGTTGGAGTATGACGATGTGATGAATGCTCAGCGGGAAGTAATTTACACCAAAAGAAAACACGCATTGTTTGGAGAACGTTTAGGGTTAGATATAGCAAATGCGATGTATGATGTGTGCGAATCAATTGTAAATGAATATCATCCGCAAAAAGATTATGAAGCATTCAAATTTGAGTTGCTTTCTACTTTGGGCATCGAATCTCCGGTGTCCGAAGAAGAATTTCTTAATCAATCGTCCGAAGAAATTATACAAAAATTATATCAAACTCTTCGGGAAGAGTATCATAGAAAATCTCAAATTGTAGCTAAAACGGCATATCCCGTTATTAAAGATGTTTTTGAAAATCAATCGGCTGTTTACAAAAATATTGTAGTGCCGCTTACTGACGGAATTAAAACCATTCAGGTGGTGGTAGATTTGGAAAAAGCCTATCAAACCGAAGGAAAAGAAGTGCTCAATGCATTGGAACGCTCAGTGATGTTGGCTATTATTGATGAAGAATGGAAAGAGCATCTTAGAGAAATGGATGATTTGCGACAATCCGTGCAAAGTGCGGTTTATGAGCAAAAAGACCCGTTGTTGGTATATAAATTTGAATCTTTTGAACTTTTTAAGAAGATGCTTGATAAAATTAACAAAGAAGTCGTATCATTCTTAGTAAAAGCTAACTTACCCATTCAAAATCCGCAAGAAATTCAAGAAGCCAAACAAGCCCCGGAAGCGGCACCTAAGCAATCTTTACAAACATCCAGAACGGGATTGCCGGAATTTTCATCACCGACCTCTACAAATATTCCTACACCTCCTCAAGAAAGAAAACCCCAACCCGTTCGCGTGGAAAAAAAGGTTAATCCCAATGCACCTTGTCCCTGCGGAAGCGGTAAAAAATATAAGCACTGTCACGGAAAAGTTAAAGCGTAACACTTTTTGGCAAACGGTAAAGTCAAATATTTTTCACCCCGCACCATTATTTCTTTTATTGCAGGAGTGATTATCTTGATTTTGATTTTCCGAAATCAGAATCTCAACCAGCTTTTTAGCGCATTAAAACAAGCAGACTTTAAATGGATAATTTTCGGTAAATTATTTACACTTTCCGCCCATTATTTAAGAGCATTGAGATGGAATATCTTTTTTCGAACCATAAAAAAAATGCATTCGGTCAAGGTGTTGTTTTCGGGAATTATTCTTGGCTATTTTTTTAATTTGCTTATACCTCGAGCAGGTGAGTTGGTAAAATGTTCTTATGTAAACAAAAAAGAAAATATTTCTTTCGGAAAAATTATGGGAACATTAGGAGCAGAACGCGTAATAGATTTTATTTCGCTGTGGGTGTTGGTGTTGGTGGTGCTTACCTTTCAGCTGGACAATATCCTCAAGTTTATAGAAACAAAAATACATATAAGTATCAATATTTACTGGACGCTGGTAGTAGCCACGGTATTTTTACTTATGAGCATTTTTGTTCTTGTAATGGTAAAAAAGTATAAACACCTGAGTTGGATAAAGAAAATATTGCTTTTTATCGACCAGCTGAAACAGGGATTTATGGCTATTTTGAAAATAGACGGAAAATCTCAAATTCAATTTATAGTTCTTACCATATTTATTTGGACAGGCTATGCGGCTAATATATATTTCACATTTAAAGGAATAGAATACACCGAACAAATATCATTTCTAGATTCTTTTTTTGTGTTGGTTTTCAGTGGATTTTCTATGTTGGCACCCATTCAGGGCGGAATAGGAGCATATCATTGGATGGTAACTCAAGCACTTATTTTATTGGGACTGACATACGATTCGGGTTTAATATCAGCTACGATTTTGCATGCAAGTAATTATTTATTTATGTTAATTGTCGGAATTTTATTTTTACTTGCCGAACCGCTGAAAATCACAAAATTCCAACAGCAGCAATAGGAAACAATAGATAATAACCTTTCAAATAAGCAAAAACGCTTTTAACCCTTCGAGAATTGAAAATAAGAACAAAATCGCTGTATATTTGCACGTTCAATGAAAAAACACATGATTAAAATAACTTTGCCGGACGGTTCAGTAAGAGAATACCCCGAAGGAGTTACGGGATTAGATATTGCCAAAGACATTAGTGAAGGATTAGCCAGAAATGTCTTGTCTGTAGAAGTAAACGGAGAAGTTTGGGATGCTACTCGCCCCATTACTAAAGATTCCAAAATTCGCTTGCTTACTTGGAAAGATGACGAAGGTAAAGCAACTTTATGGCATTCGTCCGCTCATTTAATGGCAGAAGCCTTAGAAGCACTTTATCCCGGCATAAAATTCGGTATAGGACCACCCGTTGAAAATGGATTTTACTACGATGTGGACTTTGGCGACAGAACATTCTCCTCCGAAGAATTGCCTAAAATCGAGCAAAAAATGAAAGAACTTGCTCGTCAAAAAAATCCTTATATAAGAAAAGAAGTTCCTAAAAAAGAGGCAATTGAATATTTTCGGCAAAAAGGAGATGAATATAAATTGGAACTCCTTGAAGAACTCAACGACGGAGAAATTACCTTTTATCAACAAGGAAATTTTATAGACTTATGCAGAGGACCTCATATTCCCAATACGGGATACATAAAAGCCGTAAAACTCCTTAAAGTAGCCGGAGCATATTGGCGGGGAGATGAAAAAAACAAACAACTTACACGAATATACGGAATTACTTTTCCAAAAGAAAAAGAACTTAAAGAATTTTTACACCGCTTGGAAGAGGCAGAAAAAAGAGACCACCGTAAAATAGGGAAAGAATTGCAATTATTTACTTTCTCCGAAAAGGTAGGTCAAGGACTTCCTTTGTGGTTACCCAACGGAACAGCACTCAGAGAAAGACTTATAAATTTTTTAACCAAAGCCCAAAAAAAATTAGGCTACGATCAGGTAGTTACACCACACATAGGACATAAAGAACTTTACGTAACGTCAGGACATTACCAAAAATACGGGGAAGACTCTTTTCAACCTATAAAAACCCCACACGAAGGCGAAGAGTTTCTGCTTAAACCGATGAATTGTCCCCATCATTGTGAAATATACAAAAGTGTTCCAAGGTCA
>CAZLMS010000059.1:6834-9904 GCA_964560645.1 uncultured Flavobacteriales bacterium
CGGTTTATCGCTATGAGCAAAGCGGCGAGCTACACGGACTTACGCGGGTTAGAGGATTTACTCAAGACGATGCACATATTTTTTGTCGTCCCGACCAGGTAAAAGAAGAATTTACCAAAGTCATAGACCTTGTGCTTTATGTTTTTAAAGTGTTGGGATTTGAAGATTATGTAGCTCAAATATCATTGAGAGACCCCAACAATAAAGAAAAATACATAGGTTCGGAAGAAAATTGGGAAAAAGCCGAAAAAGCCATTATGGAAGCAGCCGAAGAAAAAGGTTTAAATACTGTCATAGAATACGGCGAAGCTGCTTTTTACGGACCTAAACTTGATTTTATGGTAAAAGACGCCATTGGAAGAAAATGGCAGTTGGGAACCATTCAGGTAGATTACAATCTTCCGGAAAGATTTGAGTTAGAATACACAGGAGCAGACAATCAAAAACATCGCCCGGTAATGATTCACAGAGCGCCTTTCGGTTCGCTCGAAAGATTTGTAGCATTGTTGATTGAACATTGTGCAGGTAACTTTCCGTTGTGGCTTACCAATAACCAAGTAGCCGTGCTTCCGATTAGTGAAAAATACAATGATTTTGCAAAAAATGTATTAAAATTGCTAAATAATTCCGATATTCGCGGCTTCGTTGATGAACGCAACGAAAAAATCGGCAAGAAAATTAGAGATGCCGAGGTGAAAAAAGTTCCTTATATGTTGATTGTAGGAGAAAAAGAAGCGGAAACCAACACGGTTTCAGTTAGAAAACATGGAGAAGGAGATAAAGGAACATTAAGCATAGAAGAATTTATAAATTTAATAACAGAGGAAATAAATAACCAAGTAGGAGAATTTGAATTAAATAACTAATAAAATCTACAACTATCGCAAGAAGACCCGGAAATAGAAGAAAGCCGTTTAAAAAACCGGAAAATCCTCATCGAATTAACGAACAAATAAGAGGAGTAAGAGAAGTCCGGTTAGTAGGGGAGGGTATAGAACCCGGAATTTATCCCATCGAAGAGGCGCTTCAAATAGCAGAAGAAAAAGAACTTGACTTGGTGGAAATTTCTCCAAAAGCCGACCCTCCTGTTTGTAAAATAATGGATTATAACAAGTTCCTTTACGAACAGAAGAAAAAACAAAAAGAAATTAAAGCCAAAACTCAAAAAGTTGTTGTAAAGGAAATACGTTTTGGTCCTAATACCGATGAACACGATTTCCAATTCAAACTAAAACACGCTCGTAAGTTCTTAGAAGAAGGTGCAAAATTAAAAGCCTATGTATTTTTCAAGGGTAGAACCATTGTGTATAGAGACCAAGGACAAATATTGCTTTTAAAACTTGCTCAAGAGCTTGAAGATATTGGTATTGTAGAGCAAATGCCTAAAATGGAAGGGAAAAGAATGATAATGATGATTGCTCCGAAAAAGAAAAAATAAATGTTTACATTCCAAATAAAAACTTAAGTTATGCCTAAACAAAAAACCAATTCAAGTGCCAAAAAAAGATTTAAACTTACAGGCACGGGAAAAATTAAAAGAAAACACGCTTACAAAAGTCATATTTTGACAAAAAAAGAGAAAAAACGTAAGCGTAACCTTACTCATGCAACATTGGTTCATAAAGCAGACGAACCCAATGTAAAGTTAATGTTGCGATTGAAGTAAAGAGGTTTCAAACAATGTTTAACCCGGGTTTGAGCTTTAAGACCGGTAAAGGCGCTTAAATCCAAAAAACTTAAAACTATGCCAAGATCAACTAACAAAGTTGCCTCCAGAGCAAGACGCAAAAAAATCCTTAAACAAGCAAAAGGATATTGGGGCAGAAGAAAAAACGTATATACCGTAGCTAAAAACGCGGTAGAAAAAGGAATGCAATACGCTTATATCGGGCGTAAGCAAAAGAAAAGAAACTTTAGAGCATTATGGATTCAAAGAATTAATGCCGGAGCAAGAGAACACGGTATGAGTTATTCGGAATTCATGGGTAAGCTTAAAAAGAACAATATTGAGCTTAACCGTAAAGTATTGGCAGATTTAGCCATGAACCATCCGGAAGCTTTTAAAAGTATTGTAGAGAAAGTAAAATAGTTTTGACACTTGGAATGTAAACGTTTGTAAAGAGCTGCCGACAGGCAGTTCTTTTTGTTTTAAGACTAATCTTTAATAATCCAACACACTACTTTTACGTCGTTTTTTGGCTTTGGTAAAAAATTTTGCTAAATACTTATCCAACTCTTCTGCGCGAGGAGCGGGAGACAACAATACTTTGCCGTTTGAGTCTATCAAATAATACAAAGGAATGGTTTTAACTTTATAGCTTTCTAAAAGGTCATAATTGCCATCAAAATGCACAAAATACCACGGATAATGTTTTTTCTTTGCAAATCGCTCGGCTTTCTTTCGTTTTTTATCTATGGAAATACTTACAATTACAATATCTTTTTTATACTTTTCATACAATACATTCAAAGCCGGAAATTCTTTAATACAAGGCACACACCAAGTAGCCCAAAAATCCAACAACACCAATTTATCTTTAAAATCACTCAGTTTAACAGTATCATCGGAAGTTAAGGAAGGTAGTTCCCAAACCGGAGCATAACTGCCCGGAATGGTACTTGAAAGTTTTTCTTTTACCTCCAGTGCAATGTTCCGATGGGTTTCAATTTTTGTGGCATCAGCTATTTGACTCAATATAATTAGGATACCTTTTTTAGAAAAATCTTTGTTATGAAAATTATCATATAAAATATTTATGGCAACCAGTTCCAACAGCGTATCCGAAGAAACATATTGATGGTGAGAAAGAATTTCTTTTAAATCTTGCCAACTCATTTTGTCATTCACTATTTTTTTTATGGTGTGATATGAAGCACTTGGCAAGTTTTGTAGATAACCTTCGTAAAATTGTCTGAAAAAATCCATGTAAGCATCATTACGATACGGAATATCTCGATGAGCAATATATTGGTCGAATATTTTGTCTTTGTTCATAAGCGCTGTTAGTTTAAGTGTAGCTATCGAAGCGTCTACCCACGTTTTAAAATAGGGATTATCCGCATTTTGATA
>CAZLMS010000060.1:0-9569 GCA_964560645.1 uncultured Flavobacteriales bacterium
ACATAAATCCGTAAATCACAAAGAAACCACATCCTATGGTGTTGATTATTCTGAGCATTTTTATGTCTTTCATAAAGAAAGAAATCAATACGCCCGCCATTGCTAAATACCCGATAATTTCCGTAAGCATAATTTTGAGTTTTTAAAAGAAAAAATCCTGCTCATTTAGAGCAGGATTTTGTTGTTTTTACTTCTTTTTCTTTTTAGAAGGGATATTGTCTTTGTTTTTATCTAAGTCTAAAATAATGGGAGAGGCAATGCAGAGTGAAGAATAAGTACCCACTACGACACCAATCATCAATGCAAATACAAATCCTCTTATTACCTCGCCGCCGAACAAGAAAATAGTAAGTAATACCACAAAGGTACTCAAAGAGGTGTTTATTGTACGGCTTAGAGTACTGTTCAATGCATTATTTACCACTTCAGGCATAGGGGTGCGTTTATGTAATCCGAGATATTCTCTTATGCGGTCAAAAACAACTACGGTGTCATTGATAGAATATCCTACCACGGTAAGTATTGCGGCAATGAAGGCTTGGTCAATTTCCAAAGAGAATGGTAAAACCCCATAGAGTAGGGAGAAAATCCCTAAAACAATCAATACGTCGTGGAACATGGCAACCAAAGCACCTAAGCCGAATTGCCATTTTCGGAAACGGAATACAATGTATAAGAAGATAACAATCAGTGAGAAAATAATAGACCAAACAGCGGCGGTTTTAATGTCATCGGCAATGGTAGGCCCTACTTTTTGAGAGCTTAGAATTTCATAGTTAATACCCAAGCTTTTTAATCCCTCGTTGAGTTTTGCTTCTACGCGTTCTTCCGTGTCTTCGGCGTCATCATAGATTAAATACTTGGTCGTAATTTTCACTTGATTGGAACTTCCGTAAGTTTTTACTTCGGGTCGAAGTTTAATTCCGTTTTCATCTATAAATACATTTTCCAAAGAGTTGGCAATTTCTTCTACCAATACAGGTTGCTCAAACCGAACCAAATAGTTTCTACCTCCCGTAAAATCCACCCCGGCATCAAAACCTCTGGTGAAAATGGAAACAAGTCCTATGGCTATCAAAGTACCGCTTATGCCGTAAAATATTTTGCGTTTTTTGATAAATTGCCAGTTGATGTTTTTGAAAGCGTTTTGAGTAAGTTTTGTAAAGAATGATACTTCTTGTTTTTTATCAAGCATGTATTCAAAAATCAAGCGGGTAATGAATATAGCTGAGAATAAAGAAGTAAGAATACCGATAATCAAAGTAGTGGCAAAACCTTTAATGGGTCCTGTTCCGAATGTTAGAAGAATAATTCCGGTAAAACCGGTAGTGATATTGGCATCTATAATGGAGCTATAGGCGTTTTTATACCCGTCGGCAATAGCGAGTTTTATACCTTTTCCTTGGTCTAATTCTTCCCGGATTCGTTCATAAATAAGCACGTTAGCATCTACAGACATACCAATGGTTAATACAATACCTGCAATACCCGGTAGGGTTAATGTTGCTCCGATAGAAGCAAGCACTCCGAGAATGAAAAAGATGTTTGCCAACAATGCCACATCTGCTACAGCTCCGGCTTTTGAGTAATAGAAAATCATGTAAATTAAAATCAAGAATAAAGCGGCAATGAAAGAGTTTAATCCGCTTTTAATAGCTTCTTTTCCGAGTGAAGGACCAACTACGGCTTCTTCAATAATTTTTGCCGGAGCAGGAAGTTTACCGGCTTTCAATACATTGGCTAAATCTTCGGCTTCTTCTACCGTAAATCTTCCGGAGATAGAAGAACGACCTCCGCTAATTTCGGATTGCACTTTAGGAGCAGAATACACATAATTGTCTAAAACAATCGCAATATATTTCCCCACGTTTTCTTTAGTTAAATACCGCCATATTTTAGCACCTTCCGCATTCATCAACATTGTAACTTCAGGATTGCCCAACGGGTCTGTGCTGGGACGGGCATCTACGATAACATCGCCATCAAGCGGCGCTCTACCGTCTCTTGAAGTAACTTTAATAGCATATAATTGATAGAATTGCCCGGCTTCATCAAATGGTTTTGCTCCCCAGAAAAATTTCACATTGGGCGGGAGTGTTTTGCGTGCTTCTTTTCCGGTAAGTAATTCTCTTACTTTGGCAGTATCCTTAGCTGCAGCATATCCTACTACAGGACCTTCGGCGGGATAATAATTCCCTTGTTGGTCTTGAGCCAACATAGGACGTAAAACTCCAAACAGCGGATTTTCTTTAGCAAAATCGTCAAAAGATTGCGGTTGGGCAGAAGTTGTATCGGAAGTAATTCCGGCAGAGTCGGGTTCCAATCCTAATTCGGATAAAATATCTTCTTCTTCATTTTCAGAAACTGCAGAACTGTCCTCTTCACTAGAGGATAGGGCATTATTGCCGGATTTTTCCTCAGGTGCCACAGCGGTACTATCGGCAGCAGTGTTTTCTTTGGAGGCGTTCTCTTTAAGTTGATTTTTCTTTTTTAAAAGGTCATTTAATTTGGCAAAAGCGTTGTAAAGCTCTTGATTGTTATAGGTTTCCCAAAATTCCAATTTTGCGGTTCCTTGTAAAATTTTTCTTACACGCTCGGTGTTTTTCACACCCGGAAGCTCTACAATAATTCTTCCGGAAGATTCTAATCGTTGAACTTTCGGTTGAACAACTCCGAGGTTGTCAATACGTTTTCTGATTACTTGCTCGGTTCTGGAAATAGCTGATTCGGCTTCTTTTCTGATGATGTTTAAGATTTCTTTGTTGGAAGCATCTCGAGGAAATTTATCTTTATTTTCCCGATTGTGGAAAATAGCGGCTAATTTTTGCCCGGGAGCAACTTTTTCAAAAGCTTTACCAAATAATGTTACAAAATCTTCGTTGCTTGAGCGTTGCATTTTTTTAGCTTCAGCCAAAGCATTTAAAAAGGCTTCATCGGTGCTGTAGCCGGACAGTGCTTTAATTAAATCTACTAAAGACACTTCAAGCGTTACGTTCATACCTCCTTGAAGGTCAAGCCCCAGGTTGATTTCATTGCGTTTTACTTCTTTATAGGTGAAGCCCAAGTAAACTTTTTCGTGAGAAATTTCCGTAAGCCGCTCTTGAATGAATTTATTAAGCAGTTTTTCTTTTTCGTGTGGAGGAAGCTCTCCTTTTACGGCAATAACCGAATCAACTTTGCGTTGAGCAATTTCTTTAGCTTCATTTTCGATGTTTCTTGCCACAAACGTAAAAGACAATTGATACAAACTGGCAAGCGTCAACAAAACGGTAAAAATCCAAATAGCACTTTTATTCTGCATAATACTTTAAATTTTAAGCCTGCAAATATAGAATATCCGTTTTATTTTTTACAATTCATTTTATATTTGGCATATTATTCTTTATGAACAATTGTGGAAAAAATATAATTTTGATTGATTCGGAATGTGTTTTATGCACCCGGTCAGCCGGTTATATTTACAAAAGAGATAAAGGGCAAAAATTTCAATTTTCAGAGCTTTCTTCAGATTTTTTTCGGGAGCTTAGGAAAAATCATCCCGAATTGGATAAAACGGACAGCGTGATTTTATGGCAAAACGGGCAAATTTATACCCGTACAGATGCTGTTATTAGAATATTACGGGAACTCGGAGTAAGAGAAAAATTGGCGGCGGAAATATTAAACTTATTTCCAAAGTTATGGAGAGATTCTTTATACAATTGGACAGCTCGAAACAGAAGACGGATTTTCAAGAACAAACATAAACAATGTCATTGGCAAATAAAACGGCATTATGTGGAATGAAGACATTGTATATTCAAACATATAAAACGGCGAAATTTTGCATGCTCGGAGAACCTGAAAATTGTGAAACGGTTTGGTTTGTATTGCACGGGTACGGACAATTAGCCGATTATTTTATCCGAAAGTTTGAGGTGTTAGATAACGGAAAAAATTTAATAGTAGCTCCGGAAGGATTATCGAGGTTTTATGTAAAAGGATATAGCGGAAGAGTAGGAGCATCTTGGATGACGAAAGAAGAACGTTTGCAGGAAATAGAAGATTATGTAAATTATCTGGATACTTTATATCAATATTTAAATATTTCCGGTAAAAAAGTAATTGTATTGGGGTTTTCGCAAGGTGCGGCCACGGCTTCTCGTTGGGTGGCGGCAAGTAAATATTTGCAAAATCCTGTATTGGTACTATACGGAAGTGTTTTTCCGCCTGATTTTCCGTTTTGGCAACAAACTTTTAAAAATGCTCCGATATTGGTGTACGGAAGCGAAGACGAGTTTTTGAGTGAGAAAGATATTTGTTCGCATACAGATTTTCTATCTCAAAATCACATTGATTACCGGATTATCAGATATGAAGGCAAACACGATATTTATCCGGAGGTGTTGTTGAAAATTAACAATACCATTAGTCAAAATGTGAATAAATAGAAAAACGGCATGATTTTTATTTATAGAAACCTGTTACTTTCGCAAAAAAATTAAAGATATGAAAAAAGCAGGTTTATTACTACTGAGTTTGTTTATTGTAAGTTACTCTTTTTCACAGAAACTAATTAAGGATGCCTCATGGGCAATTAATGAAACAAAAGAATATAACGGACATAAAATTAAGCGAATATCGGGAGAGAACAATGGGGTGAATATCACCAATATCACATATCAATCTCAAAACGATTTGATTCAGGAAGTAAAGGACAATCCTCGTTTGGAAGGCGATAAGGAAAAGAAAAAAATAGCCGAATATAAAAAGTACGCTCAGGGAGGGTTGGTGTTGTTGTTTATTCAAAGAGAAGGGAGAGACAATGCCAATACGTCTAATTTTTCCATTGCCGTAAAAACCTCAGACGGAAAAGAGATGTTTAAGAAAAAATTGAAAGACACCTCGGCACGCAAGTCGTCTGATGGGGCAGGATGGTATAGTACGGCACACGGCTATATCGGAAAGAAAGTAAAAACACCGTTTATTGTAGAAATAGAAGAACGCTTGCCTGACGGTAATACGGAAACTTTTGTTTTTGAGGTTATTGAATAATTTTTTGTTTTATTATGGAACTTTGTTTCAAAGTTAAATTTGACTAATAAAAAGGAAAAAACATTTTATACAAGTTATTTCCTTTATTCTGATTGTGTTCGAGGCAAAAGAAACTCAAAAATTTTTTATTCTTGTATAAAATTTTCAATGAACTTTTGTCTGCATATACCTGAAAACCCTGTCATAAATCATTATATTTCTTGTGTATGGGAGTTTCATGGAGGAGAACGGTATGAGGAATATATTATTCCTAAAGGAATTGTAGAGGTTATTTTCAATCTTGCCGAACCAATCCGGGGAAAGATGCCTTATTGCAACAAATTTATCAAAGCACCGGTGTGTTTCATACAAGGTGTTCATAATCAGCCTGTTGTTGCTAAATACTCCGGCATGCATCATCTTTTTGGAATAAGATTTAAACCTTATGTCATTCAAGAATTTTTTCGTATTTCTCCTGCCGAGATTAAGAACCGGTTAGTTGATATTTTTCTAATTCAACCAGAATTTCGTGATTTATGGAATCGGCTCGGTGAGGCAAAAAATTTTCAGGAAAGAGTAGCTATAGTGGAAAACTCTCTAAAGTTTCATTATCTTACAAAATGTTCAAGGTCTGTTTATTTCTGTAATTTATTCTACTCGGATAAAATCAATGCTTTTGAATCGGTAGATAAACTTGCCGGGGAAGTGTGTTATTCATCCAGACAGTTAAGCAGAAAATCGCATCAGTTTTTCGGATTATCAGCAGAGGAATTGGTTCTCTACAAAAAATACCTGCATGCCGTAAGATTGATGCATCATAAACCTGCCCGGCTTATTGATATTGCACTCGAAAGCGGATTTTACGATCAACCTCATTTTAATCGGGCATTTAAATATTTTACAGGACTTACTCCAAGGGAATATCAACATAAAAAAACAGATTTGCCTTTTCATTTATTCTTGTCAAATTCCCAAACAGTAAATTTGTCTGATTAATACAATTTTTATTTTTTTTCTCTGCTTTCCTTTGCATGAAAAAGGTTTTCTATTGATTTTAAAATATTGACAATGATATATATATTTTTAACTTTGATAATGATAATTGTCAGCTATGTAGCTATCGGATATTTTTTGCATTTAGTAGTGTTTCGAGAAAATAAACCTGATATTTCTACTTATTTTAAGCCGGGCCAAGTGTTTTATTGTCGAGAAGAAGGTGTGCGACAAACCGTTGCCAAGCAAGAAAACGGACTGGTTTATTGTCATTTGGAATTTTATCCTTACTCTCCGGGACCGCCCAAACATATTCATACTACATTTGATGAAACTTTTGAAACGGAAAACGGTGAGCTTTCCGTATGGATAAACGGTGAAGTTAAAAAAGTTAGACCCGGTGAATCGCTTACTGTTCGTAAAGGGACTGCTCATCAACCGTTTAATAACACACCACATACGGTTCGTTTAAAAGGTACTATTCCTTTTCCCGAAAAATTCGCCTTTGGATTAGTTCAGGTTTACGGATTAATGGATAGTTACCCCGATTTTGGTAAAAATATTCCTAAAACCATGTTGATGATGGCGCCTATTTGTCAATCGGGATTTGATTCTTGCTTGGCAGAGGGACCTCCTGTTTTTATACAAAAACTTACTTGGTTTTTACTTACTCCAATTGCCAGATTGATGGGATATAAAAGTTATTACAAAGAATATGATCCGTCTTGAAGAATGCATGTTATATCACATAGTTTTAAATAATTATTCAAATGTTTTGTTTATAATAACCTTAAATTTTAAGCAATGAAAAAGCTAAAAAAAATACTGGGTATAGGAATTGTTACATTGATTATATTATTGATAATCATAATGTTTTATGTGAAGATTATTTTGCCGGACGTGGGGGATTCTCCTGAGCTTAAAGTGAATTTATCCGAAAAAAATATAGAACGCGGAAAGTATTTGGCTAATCATGTAATGCTTTGTGTAGATTGTCATTCAACACGAGATTGGAGTTTGTTTTCGGGCCCTATAGTGGAAGGAACAACAGGGAAGGGCGGGGAAACTTTTGACCAAACATTAGGCTTTCCCGGAAAATTTATTGCTCCGAATATTACACCTTATCATCTTAAAAATTGGACAGACGGAGAGATTTTTAGAGCTATTACATCCGGTGTGTCAAAAGACGGTAGGGCACTTTTTTCGATTATGCCTTATCATAATTACGGCATGCTTGATAAAAAAGATATAGAAGCAGTAATTGCTTATATTAGAACATGGAAACCTATTGAAAATAAAACCGAAACATCCGCCCCCGATTTCCCAATGAATTTTATTATAAATACATTACCCCAAAAACCTGCATTTACAAAAATACCGGAGCAAACAGATAAAATCAAATACGGAAAATATATGGCTACGGCGGCAGGATGTATAGACTGTCATACAAAGCAGGAACAAGGTAAATTTGTCGGCAAGCCTTATGCAGGCGGTTTTGAATTTAAACTTAGAGACGGGTCGATAGTAAGGTCTGCTAATATTACACCTCACGAAGAAACGGGAATCGGAAGTTGGTCTGCCGAGCAATTTGTTCGTCGTTTCAAGATATATGCAGACAGTTCTTATCAACATATTCCTGTTTCAGAAGGAAGTTTTCAAACAGTGATGCCTTGGACAATGTATGCGGGCATGAAAGAAAAAGACTTGGAAGCTATTTTTTATTATCTGCAATCACTCCCTCCGGTAAACAACAGTGTGGAAAAATTTACCTCTAAAGATTTGTTAATGAAAGATTAACAGCTACATGTCAGTTATTCATTAACTTACTCCAAAACCATATCCACATGTGGCAAATTGTAATCTAGATATACTTCCGATATGGGTTTAAATCCGAGTTTTTTGTAGAAATTAACAAGATATTCCTGAGCGGTTATTTTCACGGGCATTTTTCCGTATTTGTCAAAAGCTGTTTCCAATCCTTTTTGCATTAAATCATAAGCCCATTTTCTGCCTCTATAGTGTTCATCAATAGCCACTCTGCCGATAGATAAAAACCCGTTTTTTGGCGGAATAATACGAAGATAAGCAACTATCCGGTCATCTGTTTTTCCCAATAGATGCCAAGCGTTTTGGTCTTGGTTGTCTAATTCCGGATAGGGACAGTCTTGTTCAATGATGAAAACATCTTGCCGAAGCTTGAGTAGTTGATATAACTCGTTTAAAGAAAGGTTGTTAAAAGATTTTGTATTGAACCGGAGAGTCATTGTTTAAGGTTTGTATTCGTAACGGGTGTAAATATACCAAAATCCCCGTAGGGTTGGGCAAACCTGCACTTTTTAATGCTGATATGTATTGATGTAATTGCATTGGATGAGAGGAATCGGGTTTGCCGGACTTATATTCGAGCACCACGGTTTTTTCGGGTAAAAACACAATGCGGTCGGCACGAATGTGCCGACCGTTATCCAATAAAATCGTATGTTCGTTTTTGGCAACGGTAGTTTCTGAAAAATAATCCAAAAGTTGAGGATGATTTACAACTTCTTTAATTTTATTTTCAATTTCAGGGAGGTCTTTTTGTGTAATATGTCCCTTTAATAATGATTTTTCAATAGCTTCAGAAAGGGCTTCTTTATGTGTAACTTCGTTTAAAACAGCATGTATTTTATTTCCGTATATAACTGCTTCATTACTTTCTTCCCAAATTTTTTGATGTTCATAGTTGATACGGATTTTTTCATTCCAGGGGATAAGTGACTGTTTGGGTTTTATCGTCAGAATGTTTTCCGGTGAAGAATGACGCTTTTGCTTGGAGATTTTTTTCAACGGTTTCCCCGATTCGTAGATATGTTCTTCTGTTTGTTGTAATACATCGGGAGCGGTTATGATATTCCGGTATAATGACGAAATGTAATTTTTATTAGATTCTTTGAGCGGAGCAAATAAATAAAGCTGTTCTTCGGGGCGGGTTAACGCCACATACAGCAAATTTATATTGTCTAAAACGGTTTTTTGTTTTTCCTCTTCATACAGGTCTTTAAAATCGGGGTGTTCCAGCAACAATTTTTTATTTTTAATGATGTGAACAGGTATGGGTTCTTCCTCATTTTGATGCCAAAAATTGTTTTTACTCGGTTTCATTTCCCAGTCGGCTTTGGGCATGATAACCACCGGATATGATAAACCTTTGGATTTGTGAATGGTTACCAGTTGCACGGCATTTTCGTTTACGGGCAGATTGATGGAAACCTTTTCTTTATTTTCTTCCCAGTATTCTAAAAAATCGGGTAATGAGTTGGAACGAAGAGTTACATATTCATGTACCGTATCCAGTATTTTTAGCACAAAATAACTTCCCGGATTTATTTTTAGTAATTGAACAGATTGATATACAAGCTCATAAAGTGGAAGTTTTTTTAATCGGGTTAATGATGTTTCAATTTTAAAATGTTGGAGAACGGAACGTAAATCTTTGTCTTTTAAAAGCGAATAATTTTTTTCCGGAAGTTGATTATTTTTTTTAGAAAGCATGTCTATAAGAATGGCTTTATCTTGCGGACGTT
>CAZLMS010000061.1:0-9367 GCA_964560645.1 uncultured Flavobacteriales bacterium
GACATATATACAAAAATGATATTATAGACAATTATGCTCGATGCAACATTAGTGTGGAAGGGATGTCCGCTGCGCAAGTTAACGAAGCCGTGGAATTATTAAAAGAACTGGTGGAAATGTATCAAAACAAATTTAATGCACTTAATTAAAAAAACAAAAAGTTATGAAAAAAACATTTTTACTTCTCTTGATTTTTGTACCGGTTGGACTTTTTGCTCAAAAACCGGAGGCGCTTGAACACTTTAATAAGGCGGAACGATTATATAATGCTCAAAAGTATGATGCGGCGATTGAAGAATATACTAAAGCCATTGAAATAGACAATGAATATATCAATGCATATTTAAGAAGAGCCTTTTGCTATAATGTAGCGGGTAAATATGAAGAAGCGATTAAGGATTATGACAAAATAATAGAATTACAGCCCAACAATATTTATGCTCTTAACAGTAGAGGAAGCGCTAAGAATAAATTGAAAAAATACGATGAAGCCATTAAAGATTTCAATAAAGTATTATCCTTAGACCCGAAAAACCAGGAAGCATATAATAACAGAGGTTGGGCTTATGAAGGATTGGGAAGACACAAAGACGCTTGTAATGACTGGAAGAAATCCAAAAAACTAGGAAACTCCGAAGCAGCATTAATTTTGAAAAACACCCATTGTAAATAATTTAACCATGAAAAAAAGAATATTTATTACTCTTTTCAGCTTGTTTTCCGTGTTAATCGCGGCTCAAGCACAAGACTATAATGCATGTTTAACCAAGGTGCATAGCGAGTGGGGAACCAAATGTGAAAAATGTGTAATTTATGATGGCTACAAAAGAGATTTTAGCGATACCTACAAAGTGTATTTGAAAAACACTTGTGAGGAAGCCATAGAAGCAATGTGCTGTGTGCAAGAAGAAGATAAAACATGGAAATGTTCACCGGTTAGAGTTCTTCAACCCAACGACACTATCAGCCATTATGCCTGCAAGGCTACCGGAAAGTATATTTATTTTGCCAAAAAGAAAGGAGACACATCCGTAGAATTTCCTTCCGTAAAGGAAGTTAATGAACAGTTTAAAGAATAATGCATGCGAAACTTTATACCTGTCATTTTAATTTCACTTATTACAAGTTACGGCCATTCACAAAATGATTTTTCCGTCAATTTTGAGAATGCCAATATTGTGGGAGAATTAAACCATTGGTGTTCTGACAAACAAGCCTACAAAGCAGAAGAACTCCCCGAACCGCAGCCGGTAAATTCTTGTTACGGAAAAGCTCATTATTACGGACATTGGTTTAAGTTTCAAGCCTCAAGACCAACGGTAGAAATTATATTGAAAACCGGTGAAGAAGAAGGGACTTTACGTTTTCCGTATGTGTCTTTATTTGACAAAAACTTCAAACAACTTACATGCAAAGCATATACCGATGAGTTTGACGATCTGGTAATTAATTATGAAAACCTTACTCCGGGCGAATGGTATTTGATTTCCGTAAACTGCCATAACAACTCTTCTTACGTGGGAACGTTTACCTTGTGTGTAAATAGTGAATTGAGTTATGATACTAAGGAGGGTGCTTTAAAGATAGAATCCACTTCCAATTATTGTACGGTAGATACATTTACCACAGAAGGCGCAACACCACATCCTCCCAAAGCGTCATGTTTAAAAAACGGACCTAACTTTAACCGCTGGTTCTATTTTATTGCTCAAACACCGAAAATAGAGGTTTCCGTATATCCGACCAATCATTCCGGAAATTTTCAGTTTCCGTATCTTGCATTGTTTGACGAAAACTTTAGGGAATTGGATTGCAGTAAATACATAAATGATGAAGAACCGATAGCCGTAGAGAGTAAAAATCTTATCCCCGGCAAAAAATACTATGTTTCCGTAGATCATCAATTTAATCCTAAATATCAAGGTTCTTTTCGGTTGTGCTTTTCCGACGGAACGGTAAACAATACTTATCAGTTGATGGGACGTCTCACAAAAGACGGAAAACCGTTAAAAAAAGAACAAGTAGCCGTGTACAGCCAAAAAGACAATCATTTAATCGGAAATTCCGTTACGGACGATAGAGGAAAATTTAAATTTATTAAGCTCCCGAAAGAAGAAAGTTTTTATATAGAAGCACCGTATGAGTCTGAAGTAGAGATGTATTTAGTGGATGAATTCGGGGAGGTGTTAGGGCAATGTAAACAAGTTCATAAAGAAAAAAGCACGATAAGTCCTCTTGATGAGAAGTGCAATAAAATCAGTATAATGGATTGTAACCCCAAAAACATCTCCATACAAGAGGGTAAAACAGGTGTGTACGGACGCATTGTAGATAAATTTGATTTGTTTGAAGGGGTTAAAGACGTAAAAGTTTCTTTGTACGATCGCTATAAACAAAAAATAAAGGAGACCAAATCGGACGAAAAAGGGGAGTTTGTTTTTAAAGATCTTGCTCCCAGTGCTTTTTATTCTGTGCATTTAACGCCAAACGGGCAAAACTATCATACCGAAATTGTGTATTTTAATGATAAAGGAAATGTTCTGATGACTTCTACCAACAAAAACATGGATGAAAACGGATTTTTCCACTTTGTAAAACTTCCTGCTATTGAGGATAAATTAGAATTGATGGATGAAGAAGACGGCATATTGAAAATAAGCGAGATAGAAGAAAATAAGCCGTTGAGGTTACAAAACATCTATTTTGCTTCCAACAGCTCGGAGTTGATACCAACATCTTATGCAGAGCTAAACGTGTTGGTAAAATACCTGAAAATGCATCCCGAGAAAAAAATAAAAATTACCGGTCACACTGACAGCAAAGGAAATGCCGATTTTAATCTTAAATTGTCTATAGAACGTGCTAAATCTGTAGCGGAATATCTTATGCAACAAGGTATTGATAAAACGAGGATTTCTTATACGGGAAAAGGAAACACCCGCCCCATAGCCGATAACACAACTAAAGAAGGCAGAGCCAAAAACCGAAGAGTGGAATTTGAAATATATCAATAATTGTTTCTCATAAAAAATTATATTTGCATTCGCTTTAATTGAACCCAAATGAGTAAAAAAGAACAAGAAGAAGTAATTGTTGATGTAGAAGAAGTTTACAGCAAGACAGAAAAATATATTGAAGAAAACAAAAACAGTCTTTCCATTATTATAGGAGCTGTATTGGTTGTTGTAGCAGGATACTTCGGCTATAAATATATGTATGTGGAACCGCTTGAACAAGAGGCGCAAGAGCAAATTTGGAAAGCCGAGCAATATTTTGAGCAAGACTCTTTCCGGTTAGCGTTAAACGGCGATGGAAACTATTTTGGATTCTTGCAAATAGCGGACAATTACAGTGTTACTAAAACAGGAAACTTGGCAAATTACTATGCCGGAATTTGTTATCTCCGATTGGGAGATTATAACAATGCTATTGAGTATCTTAAAAATTTCGATTCGGACGATGCTTTGGTGGCACCTGTTGCCAGTGGTGCTATCGGTGATGCATACATGGAATTGGGAAACACCCGGGAAGCCATTGATTTTTATTTAAAAGCAGCCAACCAAAGTAAAAACAACTTTACATCGCCTATTTATTACATGAAAGCAGCCATGGCTTACGAATCGTTGAATGATTATAAAAACTCTGCCGATATATATGAAATTTTAATCAAAGATTTTTCAGACACCAAAGAAGGGAGAATGGCAGTTAAGTATTTAGCCCGGGCTAAAGCCAAAATGTCTGTGTAAGTGGCAACTTCCGAAAAAAACCTTTCGCTCTACAATATTGATGACATTCCCTCTGCCGAACATTTCAAAATCGGCATTGTTGTTTCTAAATGGAATCACGATATTACCTCTAATTTATATCAAGGAGCATTGGAAGTGTTATTGAAACACGGAGCATCCGAAGCCAATATTTTTAAAATGGATGTTCCCGGGGCTTTTGAACTTCCGCTTGGCGCTCAATGGTTAATTGAAAAAAGAAGCGTTGATGGGGTAATTTGCTTGGGAAGTGTAATTCGAGGCGAGACCAAACATTTTGATTTTGTTTGTGAGGCGGCTGCAATGGGAATCAAAGATGTGGGATTGAAATTCAGCAAACCCGTAATTTTTGGTGTTTTAACCGATAATAATAAGCAACAAGCCATAGACAGAAGCGGCGGAAAGCATGGTAATAAAGGAGTGGAGGCGGCTGTTGCTTTGTTGCAAATGCTTGGAAACAGCGAGATTGTTTAAGCACACGTCTGAATTAAAACGCTATAACAACAATATAGCTCTATTAAACTACCATAAGATTACAACCTCTTACATCCGAAAAATCGAAGCGGCCTAATATTTCAAAGCTGTTATTCGGAAGCAATCGTCCGATATCTTGAGTAGCGATAAACGAACAAGAATACAAATTAGCCAAATCGATAATGTTTACACTGCCGCTTTTGCCGGTTTCCACTAGTGCGAAGGGGTCGGTAATGTCTCGAATCAATATTTTCATCCATGGCGGAGCATAAAACCGCCCTTTTGTTTTGGAATAGGCTTGAGAAAGCAATTCAGTCATTCCGTATTCCGAATGAATATCCTTAATTCCAAAAGATTTTGACAGAACAGCATGCAATTCAGCTCTTGTAATTTCTTTCCGGCGACCTTTCATTCCTCCCGTTTCCATCACGATAGTGTGTTTTAACGGCAAAGCATATTTTTCGGCAAAATCAAGCAAGGCAAAACTTACCCCTAATAAGATGGTTTTTTGTTGCCGGCTTTCCAACAAGGTGAGCGTGTTGTGTAATTTTTCAAAATCATTTAAATAAAAACCGTTTAACGGATGATTAGACACTTTCATAAGGCTTTGAGCCATATACACTAAAGACGAACCTTGCCGTTCCAAATAAGAGGGTAGAAGAGCCAAAAAGCAATATTCGGCGGGATTGCCGTAAAACATTTCAAACCCTTTTAGAAAAGCATTTTCATACAAGGATGTTTTTTTGATAAAATGTTTTGAAGTTGCGCTACCGGTAGTGCCGCTGCTTGTAAATAGTATTTCTTCAGGACCGGTAAATGATTTTACAATATGAGTTTTAAAAAATTCGACGGGTAAAAACGGAATTTGAGAATAATGTTCGGGAATTAAGGATTGCTTTCCCAAATGAGATAAATAAGTTTGATAAACGGGATTGTTGTTTTTTTGGTATAAAAACACTTTTATGGCAACTCGATTAAAGTCTTTGTCGTCTTTAATTTGAAATATTTCGTTTTCTAACTTTTGCAACACTAAAAGTTTGTATTTTTGTGTACGATTGTTTCTTATGCGAAGATTAAAAAATATCCTTTTCGTTTTGTCGGTTGTGTTTTTTTTTGCTTGTAGAAAAGACCGCTGTGAAAATCCTATTCCTCAAATTGAGTATAAAGATTTTATTAAATACACCGATAGTGCTAAACTGGTAATATCTTTTATTGATTGTGACGGTGATATTGGTTTAACTCAAGAAGATACTACGGAAGATTATCAATACAATCTTTTTTTGGAGTATTATGAAAAACAAGAGGGTAAGTGGGTAAAGATAGAACCGTTGGTGCCGTTCTATTACAGAATACCACTTTTAAACGAATCGGGGACGGAAGAAATGCTTCAAGGAGATATAGAAGTGGTTATTAAACCGTATTATTACAATCGTTTTAGTAATTATGATACGCTTCGTTATAGTGTGATGCTGAAAGACCGGGCGTTACATGAGAGCAATATAATTTATACGCCCGAAATTATTAAACCGTAAAGCATCAAAGTTCAAAGTTTACGAGTTTTTCTTTTACTTCTTTCATCCGGTTGTTTTCGCCGTATTTTTCGTTAAAAACCGATAATATTTTTTCGGCAGTGCTTAGAAATTGCAGCCTGAGGGCATCATAGCTTTCCGGGTTGATTTTCATGTTTCTTTTTGCCAATTCTTTTAGCGCATGGTTAGTATCGCTGATAAAGCATTTGCAGGCAATATCTATATATACATAAAACATCATGCTCTCTTCAAATGTGAGAACAGCTTTTCCTTGTTCTTCAAATTGGGCAACTATTTTGTGACGCAACATTCTAAAGTTATTCTCGTCAATAAATTCAAATTCCGACAGGTTTACTGGCGAAGGAATAATTTTGTTTTCTATTATTAATTCGTTGATTAAAAATGTAATAAGCACAAAAGCAGAGGTGATTCGGTTTTTTTCTATAATCAGATGGTTTTTAAACATAAGAAAGAATACGTGGTTTTAAGTTTTTTGTTTTGCTTTGCAAAAAATTTTTCATGCACTCTTCAAAGGTAAGCATTTTCAATAAAACCCAATTATTACTGCATTTTGTTGTATTTATTTGGGGCTTTACCGGAGTGTTGGGAAAACTTATTTCTCTTGACGCGGAAATGATTGTTTGGTACAGAATGATTATTGCAGCTGTCGGCTTATTGTTTTTTATGAAACTGAAAAGAAAAAAGCCGGAGCGTAATTTTCGTTATGTGATTCAATCTTTGTTGGTTGGTTTTATTGTGGCAGTGCATTGGTTCACTTTTTTTCAAGCTATTAAAGTTTCCAATATTTCTGTGGCATTAGTTACAATTTCAACCACTTCTTTTTTCACGGCTTTAATAGAGCCGCTGTTTTATCGCCGGAGAATTATTTTGTATGAAGTGCTTTTCGGCGTGTTGATTGTAATAGGAATTTCATTGATTTTCAGTTTTGAAACACGGTATAAAGCCGGAATTTTTTATAGCTTGATTTCTGCTTTGCTGGCAGCATTGTTTTCTGTACTTAACGGAAAGTTGATAGAAAGAACAGATGCTTACAGTATTACTTTGTATGAAATGATTGGCGGTTTTTTGTTTCTCACTTTTGTGTATTGGATTTCAGGAGAAAACCCGTTTTATTATCCGTTGCCTTCTTTTATTGATTTTATGTGGCTTTTAATATTAGGATTGGTATGTACGGCTTATGCTTTTGTGGTAAGTGTAGATATTATGAAAGTGGTTTCTCCTTATACGGTTGCCATTTCCGTAAATTTAGAACCGGTGTATTCTATTATTATGGCACTGTTGATTTTTGGCAGCGAAGAATATATGTCGAGCGGGTTTTATTTGGGAACTATTATTATTTTAGCTACCATATTCGGCAATGCATATTTAAAAAGCAAAAAAACTGTTAGCTCTACCTGATGTTGCAAATTGTTCATTCCAGAAATTATTTAAACTTCATATTTACTTTTATAGTTTCTTGTGTATATGCTTTATTGTTTATTAGCCATACTCAGGCATGGTTTTCTGCAGTTTTTTTACTATTTGTCAATTATTTTACGGCAATGTTTTTTTACTTTGCCATAGATAATTACAAAATTCTAAAGGTTTCGTCTTTTGCTCCTTTTTATTTTGTTGTAGCCATATTGTGGTTTTCCGATTTTTTGGAGTTGAACTATTGGAATAAATTAGTGGCATTTGGTTTATTTTTTCTCTTTTTCCGGATTTTTCATTTATCAAGACATGCCCCGTATTATTTTCAGATTACCGATATGGGAATTGTTGTTGGCATATTCAGTTGCTTTGATGCGGGGTTTATGCTTTATATGGTTTTGGTTTATTCGGCTATTTTGTTGTTGAAAGAATTTCGATGGCAAAATATCATTATTCCGCTTTTGGGTTTTAGTATCCCGCTGCTATATTATGTGACCTTTTTATATGTGCAAGATGTGATTGATGATATTTCTATCCCTCAAAAATTTTATCGCAATAATTTGGTAAATGAGCGGCTATATTCTCCTGCTTTTTTGCTTGTGTATGTAGGAATAGTTATTGCTTTTCCCCGTTTTTTATCTGAAGTTCAATCAAATATTGTCACCAAGAGAAAAATGCTCAATCTTTTTTTAATTAACGGGTTGTTGGGAATAATTTTTTTCTTGCTGAGCAATAATATTTCTTTGTCAATTGTTCTTATAGCACCATCTTTGTCGATGATATATTCGCCGGCAACATATTCTTATACTAAAAAGTGGGTTTCTTTAACACTTTTTTGGTTGATGCTTTTTATTCCGGTAATGTATGTTGTTACCTTAAAATTGAAAAGTATCCTTTAATAATATCTTGAGTTTCATTGTTTAGGTACAGAATGTAATAATACGTTCCGGCATTTAATTCTTTCCCGTCCCAAATATTCATATATCCGTCTTTCTCGTAAACTTTTCTTCCCCACCGGTTAAAAACCACAAGTTTGTTTGCCGGATAAAATTCGATGTTTTCTATAGTTAACACATCATTTACCCCGTCGCCGTTGGGAGTAATCACATTGGGAATCCACGGGAAGCAATTATATACCACTACATCATAATATTCCGAATATTTTTCGTTACACCAATCCGTAACAGTTATTTCCACTCTTTGCACACCTTCGTAAAAAGTAGGAATAACTATATTTAAAGAATCCGAAGTATAACTTTCACTTGTCCATAAAGTTTTTAGCGAACCGTATCCGCCTGTTAATTCTACTTCGGCATTAATATTTAGAGCATCACAAATGCTGTCGGGAATAGTTTCAGTAATGGTTACAGGTTTATATTGTTGAACTTCCACCAGCACACTGTCTGATGCGGTTTTATTGCAAGCATCAATAATTGCAACGTAGTACCAAGTAGTAGTATCCGGAGCTACCCATACAGTATCTGCGGTAGAATTTATATTCCATAAAATAGCAAACGGCGGACGACCGTTGTATATTTGAGTGCTTAATGGTACGCTGTCTGTGGAAGGACAAATTTTTAACGTATCATTTATTCCTATTACAGCAGGCTCTGTGTAAGGTGTGAAATCAATGTGAACAGTATCCGAAACTGCGTCGTTACAATTGTCAGTAACTGTTACGGAGTAGTAAGCTAAAGATGTAGGTTGTACGTTAATAAACGAAGTTGTTTGTTGGGTGTTCCAAAGGTAAGAATATGTTCCTCCACCGTTTATACCGGTGGCTGTGATAGTAAAAGGAGTTTGCAGAGGACAATTAAAAGTGGTATCGGCAGTAACGGAAAGAGATAAAGGGGTGTGTGCATTAGTAATAATTACCGAATCGGTCAAGTGAATAATATTACAAGCATCCGTAACGCTTACGATAAACGTATCGGTTTGCAGGGAGTTAACCCAAATGCTTGTCAGTGTGTCTCCCGTATTCCATAATATATCATAAGGCAGTGTTCCTCCCGTAATGTTCAAAATTAAATTTAGAGAATCGGGCGGAGGACACATAAATACAGTATCCGGGATATCATTAACAGTTAGTGGGTCTGAAGGAATGGTTATGGAAACACTTCCAAAAATATTATAGGCACAATTATCCGTAATTGTGATTAAATAAGCTGTTGA
>CAZLMS010000062.1:0-9348 GCA_964560645.1 uncultured Flavobacteriales bacterium
CTAAAAAGGGAACTTTAAACAGCTTTATAAAAAATGCTTTTGAAATAATAATGTTGTCTTGTAGATTTTATATGTTTTTTGCCTACTGATTTCCTTTGGGTTAAATAAAATAATAATTTTTTCGTAATTTAAAAATACAAGAATGGACAATTTTTTGATAAAAATAAGGTGAATTGGCGGAGAGGGGGGGATTCGAACCCCCGGTACGCTTTTGACGCACACACGCTTTCCAGGCGTGCACCTTCAGCCACTCGGTCACCTCTCCAAAAATGTACAGAACGAGTTTGCGAAGTTAAGAAAAAGCCGTTTTATTTTTTCGGTTGCCGTTTATTTTTATTGCCCGGAGGCGGCGGAATGGGTTTTTGTTTCAGCTTCGGGTTAAGCTGATAAGCTTTTTGCAAATACTTTTGGGCTTCTGCTTCATTGCCCATATTTCTATATGTAATACCGATATTCATTAAAATATTCGCGTTGTTCGGCTGTAGTTCATTAGCTTTTATAAACAATTTTAATGATTTTTGGAACTCGCCCCGCATAGCATATACTACTCCCAACTTTTGAACGGCTTCCAAATTTCCGGGTTCCAACTGAACAGCTTTTTCCAAATATTCTTGAGCTTTTTTCGGGTTGCGCAAAAAGCGTCCGTATATTTCTCCCGCCTTAATGTAAGCAAAAACCCGTTTGTCTTTATTGTATTTAGCTAACACTTCATAAGCTTTAACAGCTTTTTTATACTTTTTCTGTTTGGTCATCAAATCGCCTACATGTACTAAGTTCGATACAGCATATTCATATTGCGGGTTAAGTTTTAAACATCTTTCAAAGTAATAAATGGCACTGTCGTATTCTTGCACCTCATAGTAAGCATTTCCTAAAATTAAAGTCGGTTGAATATAACGAGGATAAATCTTCAAGGATTTTTTTAAATGGTATTTCGCCTTATCAATGTACGGTTTCTTTTCTTCTAAGGTAGAAAGTGTTTTAGCTTTATCTACATAAGCCAATCCTGCCGACATGTTGGACTTGGCACTTCTGTAAGAAACGTTTACATCGGTAGTAGATAACGTATAATCGTTTACCCAAACTTTGCTCCGGGCAATGGTTTTATAGGAATATCCGGCTATCATTACGGCAAAAACGGAAAGCGAAATGGTTTTTGCGAGTTTTTTATTCTCAATTTTCTTCGGTAAGTATTCTACCAGAAAATATGCCACTACCAATGCATATCCCAAAGACGGCATATACATAAACCGTTCGTTCATAAAAGTTCCTACGGCAAATACAAGATTCGACACTATGAAAAATGTGGTTAAATAAAATGTAACTCCGTAAGCTACAATAGATTTTGTTTTCAATCCTTTTAAAGCAACATATCCCAAAAACAAATAAGCAAATAACGAAAGCAAGGCTCTCCAGTCAGACCATTTTAAATAAGGATAAGGTCCTTGTCCGAAGAAAAACTCGGCAATGGGATGCCACGGATAATAATCATGCGTTAGCGGATGAGGAAAAAACAACAACTTAATATAAAGCCCCATTGTGTAGAATATGGTGGCAAACTTTTCGGCGGGTTTGGCGTGCAAAAACGGGTTGTTCATCAATTCGGGAATGGGATTGGGTTTAGTTCCTCCGATTACGGCAAGCCGGATAATTACATAAACAACCATTGTTACAACAAGTGCCCCTATAGGTTTGGCTAAATCTTTCAGCTTGGCGTCTTTAAAGTAATAAAGCGTTAAAGGAGCTATAAATAAAAAGGTGGCAGCATTTTCTTTTGCCATTATTCCGAGAATAAATGCCAATGACATCCACAGTAATTTTATCGGTTGTTTGGTGTCGTAATAGCGAAGTGCATAATGAATAGTACCGATGGCAAGCAACATTCCTAAAATTTCGTCGCGTCCTTTAATGTTTGCCACCACTTCCGTATGAAGCGGATGAGCCACCCATATCATAGTGGCTACAAATGCTAAAGAAAAATACCATGTTTCAGATGACACATAATTTTTAAATACATTGAGTAATATTACATATATAATAACTCCTGTCAGAGCATAAAGTAACACGTTTACAAAATGGCTGAAAAAAGGCAAAAAAGTGTTATCTATTAGATATCGTTCAAGCCCGAACTTTTTCACTACGTTTTGCCCGTCAAGTTTAATGTAAATATCTGTTTTGGTGATTTTTTGGACTACTCCCGTTTCTATTTCCCCTTTTTTGTTTTTCCAACTTTGCGCCTGTCCGACTTTGGGACCGAAAAGCTCCCATTCTATGGCAAAAGTTACTAAGGAAAGCGGTCTGTAACGTCCTCCTTCCAACAGATTTTTTTGCTTTCCGAAAAACCCGACCAAAAAATCCGTAGTCATCAACTCCGGAATACCCGCTATTCCTTTCTTTGTAATGTAATTATGGGTAACGACTAATTTATCGTCAAGGGCGTATTCATATTTAATTGTCTGAGCATATAACAAAAATCCGAAGCAAAAAATAAGCAGATGAGCAAAATATTTCTTGAAAAAATCCTTCAAAGAAAAAGAATTTTGATGAGACGTATTTTCTTGATGCTGCTCGGTCATAACGGTTGCAAATATAGAGATTAAAATTGAGACTCTGAAACAGTCATTTCTCCTCTAATCGGTTTTACAAAAAGCTGTCTTCTTTCTTGGTCGGAGAGCTGCGGATTTCCCAATAAAAACATCAGCTTGGTTAATGCCGATTCAAAAGTAATATCAAATCCGCTAAGCACTCCTATTTTTTCAAATGCGGCGCTTGTTGCATATTTCCCTTGATGCACGCTTCCTTTTTTACATTGCGTAACATTTACAACCACCACACCTTTGTCAATAAGTTTTCGGAGGGTTTCTATAAACCACGGTTGTGTAGTAGCATTTCCGCTTCCGAATGTTTCCAATACCAATCCTTTTAATGCGGGCAAACGCAAATAAGATTCTACCCATTCTTTTTTGATTCCCGGAAAAACTTTCAATATTGCTACCTCATCGCACAACTGTTTATGTACACTCAGTTTTGAAGGGTGCCAAGAAGCAATAAATTGAAAATTATAGTCAATGGAAATGCCGGCTTCCGCCAATATGGGATAATTTTCGGAACGAAAAGCGTCAAAATAATCTGCACTGTATTTATAGGTTCTGTTTCCTCGCATGAGTTTGTATTCAAAATACACTGCTACTTCAGGAACTACAGGCTTTCCTTTTCGGTAATCGGAGGCTATTTCTATGGCTGTGATAAGATTTTCTTTTCCGTCGGTGCGCACCACTCCGATAGGCAATTGCGAACCGGTAAAAATAACCGGTTTGTTTAATCCTTCGAGCATAAAACTCAATGCCGATGCGGAATATGATAATGTATCGGTGCCGTGGAGAATCACAAATCCGTCGAACCGGTCGTAATGGTTTTCTATTATTTCCGCCATTTGTACCCAATGTGCAGGCTGAATATCCGATGAGTCGAGTGGTTTTTGAAAAGAAATTGTTTGTATATCTGTAGGTAACCGAGATATTTCCGGTACAAGCGACAATAAATGTTCAAAATCAAAAGGCGTAAGTTCACCGGTTTTAGGGTTTTGTATCATCCCTATGGTGCCTCCCGTATAGACAAGCAAAATTTTGGTTTTACGAGACATTGAACAGTTTTTGAGCGTTTAATGTAGTTTGCCGGGCAACGGTTTCTATATCAACATTTTTTATCTCTGCTAATTTTTTTGCAATAAAAGGAATAAAACTGCTTTCATTTCGTTTTCCTCTGTACGGAACGGGGGCTAAATAGGGCGAATCGGTTTCCAAAACAATTTTTTCGAGCGGAATGTCTTTTACCACTTTGTCCACCCCCGCATTTTTAAATGTAACCACTCCGCCTATTCCGAAATAAAAACTTTGATAAGACAAAATTCTTTCTGCTTGAATTTTATTGCCCGTAAAACAATGAAAAACTCCTTTAAGATTTTCATCTATTTCTTTTTCAATGATTTCAAAAACTTCATCAAAAGCATTCCGAACATGGATAGCTACAGGTTTGTGCAATTGCTTTGCCCATTTCAACTGGGTTTGAAAAACTTGTTTTTGTTGTTCCCTATAAGTTTTATCCCAATAAAGGTCTATGCCTATTTCACCTACTGCACAATATGTATTCGTGTTTTTTTCCAGTTCTTCTCGAATAGTTTCCAGCTCGGTTTCCCAGCTTTCATTCACATAACACGGATGTAACCCCATCATGGGAATCAGGCAATCGGAAAACCTGTCGCATAAATGTTTTAACGGTTTTACGGATGCGGCATGAATATTAGGCAAAAGCATTTTTCGGACATTTGCTGCTGTTGCCCTGTCTATCACCTCTTGAATATCTTCCTTAAATTCAGGGAGAAATAAATGTGTGTGTGTATCAATCCACATTATTTAACCTTTCTTCCTTTAACTACGTGCTGCTTCTTTCTTAATTTATTGAGTTTTTTCATTTTAAATAATAAATACACATTGCTGCTGCCGGGGGTGGTATAATAATATTTATCGCCGTATTTAACTTTTCCTCGACGGTTTACCCACTCCGCTGCTAATAATCGATAAGGTCCTTTATTGTCTGTAGCATCGCCAAAGACCAAATATTTTCCGGGTTCAAAGGACACGCCTATTTTTTTATCGTCAATTATTTTTTCTGCCACACCGGGAGTATATTGCTTAATGAAAACCTGCTCCACGGTTTTGCCGTCCACAATGACCAGCTCTCCGTCTTGCGTAGTTTTTCCTTTGGCTATTTCATCTACACTTTGCAAAACAATATCGCCCGAAACATAAAACTGTAATTGTTTAATCTCATCATCCGTTAGTTTATATTGTTCTCTTATGGCTTGTGTAAAAGGTATTTTTGGAGCGCATGAGGACAATAGTGCCGCTGCGGAAATAAAAAAGAAAATTTTCTTCATGGTTGAATTTTTTAGCTGCTTTTGACAAATTTTATTCCAAAATGTTTAATCGTCATCTTCTTCTTTTGAAAAAGGGGTGTGTTGGATTCTGAATATTTCGTTTAATCTTCTGATTTGTTCGGCTTTTCCAAGTACAAAAAGTTTAGACCCCGGAATAAGTTCTATTTCGGGAGAGGGATTGATGATATAATCTCCGCCAGGTGTTTTGAATCCGATAATTAAAACTCCTGTTTGGTAACGCGTGTTTAAATCTTTTATCTTTTTGTTTTTAAACTCATCGGGAATATTGTCGAAATGAATTTCTTCCAGATTTACGTCTGCTTTCCCGAGAATGGATATTTGTTCCAAAAATTCTATTAAGTCAGGGGTTACCACCAATGAAGCCATTCGGTCTCCGCCTACCAAATCGGGCATAATCACATTGTTTGCACCGGCAATTCTGAGTTTGTGGTAGGAATTTTCATCGGATGCTCGACTTATTATATTGATATTAGGATTCAATTCTCTTGCCGAAAGCACGACAAAAACATTGTCTGCATCATTGGGAAGAGTGGTAATAAGGGCTTTGGATGTTTGAATACCCGCTTTTATCATGGTTTCATCACTCCGAGCATCTCCCATAATATATAAAAGCTTTTTTTCTCTAAGTGTGTCTATAATTTGCTCGTTGTTTTCAATCACCACCACTTTTTCGTTATACGCTAAAAGGGTTTTTACGGCATTTCGACCGTTGCGTCCGTAGCCGCATACAATTACATGGTTTTTTAATTTTTCTATTTCTTTATTCACTTTGTAGTCTCTAAAATATTTTCGATATTCTCCGTCAATTAAATATCGTGTAATATTGGAAATTGCATAGGCAAATGTACCAAAACTAACGATTATCAATATAGAAGTAAATAATCTTCCTGCATCGGAAAGTTGGCGCACTTCGGAAAATCCTACGGTGGATACGGTTATGACGGTCATGTAAAACGCCTCCATAACCGTATATCCTTCAATAAAATAATAACCTATCGTTCCGCCAAAGATGATTAAAACAAGTATTCCAAGGGCAAAATAAAGTTGGCGGAAATATTTAAAATTAAGTAGCAATGTTCTGTGTTTTCCTGTTTTTTACAAATCCCAAACGGTTCGTCGTTTTCTTTTGTATTTTTTTCGTTGTTCGAGAATAAATGCCATGATTAAATATAAAATTAAAGGCGAGCCGAGTGTAATAAACGATAAGTAAATAAAAAACAAGCGTAATTTGGAAGAATCTATCCCGAGCTTTTCTCCCCACCATTCCATTACTCCAAATGCCTGTTTCTCGAAAAAAAGCAAAATGCGATTTATCATAGCTGAAGAATTTTTCTTCCAAAGTTACAATTTAAACATTGTTGTTGTCGGCACTTTTCGTTTTTTAATTGTATCAATGCCTGTGACTCCAAGCCATTGACCGGTTTCACGCCTACTTTTTCCCAGATTTCGATAATGTGGTTTTTTTCGGGCGGAAGGTTTTCGAGTATTTCAATGCTTTTGTCGAGATATTTTTCTTCGGCGGTTTTTTTGTAATATTGAAAAAGCAACGGTACAATCACATTAATGATTAGATTGTTTATAGTGTTTTTTCCTAACGTCTTTTTCCTTCGAGCCGATGTTTTTCCGAAAAGATAATGCGTGTCCCAATACTCTGAAGCGGGAACGGAAAGTTTTTGATAGATTTCATCCAAACTTAAATTGTCTATAATTTGCTGAAAAAGAAGAGGGTTTCGGTGAAGAATATTAGCCGCTTGAGCTATGCGAACAGTAGGAAAATTAGGCGGTCGAAGGCGTAAAAATTTCCATAAGGAGGGTTCTATCGGTTGTAAATGGTATTTGTGTGCCAAAAAGTCATATTCTCTTTTCAATGCTTGCTGATAATAATCGAGCGGTTGCTCTAAAAATCCGGCTTGCCCCATCATCATAGCCTCTATTTGAAACAAGTTGTCTTGGTGTTTTAATATGGTTTTGAGGGGCAATGATTTTGCTAACAATTCAAAAGGCAGTTGATTGACTTTTCCGCCTATATATTTCATAAGCAAGCGGTAAAAAAGCTCGTTCCAATCTTCTTTTAAATTGTTAAGTGTGGTTTGTATCTCGCCGTATTTTCTTTCCAAGCGTTCTATGTATAATTTCCGGAGATAGCTTATTCGCTCCAGCGAAGAAATTTGCGGCAAAAAATCTTTACATAAAACAGGGTGTTTGGTTTGAATAATTGTTTGATACTTCCGGATTATTTTTGCGGGAATTCTGCCTTTAAGCTCAATAGTTGCTACAGGCCGGCTTTCTGATAAAATATCTTTATCGTGTTCCCAAACCACATGCAATATCAAGTTGTTGTATTGCTTGTTTTCCTGATGGCGGTGTTTTTCCCAATCGCTCGACTTTACATGAATTTCTATATTTCCCGCCCATAAAGTGTTTTCTATTTTTACTTTGGCATTGAAAAAATCGGGACCTTCGTCAAAGTTCGGATAGCCGGGATGAACAACACTTATTTTTTGCCCGGAAACCGAAACAACATTCTGCGAATTAAAACAACGAAATTCCCATGCAAATTTTAACAAATCTTCGGTTATCATTCAATGATTTGAAGCTTTTTTAATTCTTTTCGAATTTCTTCGTACAATTCTTTGCTTATATCCCACAATGGCAAACGTACATGTTTTTCAATAATTTTCATGATTTCCAAAGCCGCTTTTACCCCCGCAGGATTGCCTTCTTTGAATATGAGTTGTGTAATTTTCAATAACGAAAGATGGATGGCTTGAGCTTTTGAATAAGTTCCCTCTAACGCCGAATTTACCATTTCGGAAAATTGTTTTGGGGCTACATGAGCCACTACTGATATTACACCTTTTGCTCCAATGGAAATCATCGGCAATGTTAAAGCATCGTCTCCTGAAATTACCAGAAAATCACTTGGTTTATCGCGTATAATCTCGGAACTTTGCTCCAAGTTTCCGCTTGCTTCTTTAATTGCTACAATATTTTCAACATCATTTGCCAGTCTTATTGTGGTTGAAGCAGTTATGTTAGAACCTGTTCTTCCCGGAACGTTATACAAGATAACAGGCTTGGATGTGGCACGAGCAACGGTTTTATAGTGTTGATAAATTCCTTCTTGAGAGGGTTTATTATAATAGGGCGAAACTGAAAGTACGGCATCATATTTAGAACTGTCAAAGAATTCCAGGTTTTTTAAAACTTCATTGGTATTGTTTCCTCCAATGCCCATCACCAAAGGCACTCGACCTTGAACTTTTTCATGAAAAAATTGAAGTAACGCTTGTTTTTCTTCTTTAGTGGTAGTAGCACTTTCGCCGGTTGTTCCTTGAACCACTAAATAATCAACTCCGTTGTTAATCAAGTGATTGATTAGCTTTTCCAAAGCATGAAAATCTATTTCTCTCGATGCTGTAAACGGTGTTATGACCGCAACACCGGTTCCTAAAAGTTTTGTATGCATAATTGTTTTTTGTTCAAAAATAATAGAATTAAAAGAAAGAAAAGGCAATGCCTTGGGAAATCATAATTTTTAATAGTGTTTGGCTTCCTTGCTACATAAAAAAACCGCTCTGTTATTCAACAAAGCGGTTTTTTTACAGGCAAATTTATATTGCAGAAAAACCGGATTATCCGGAACACATTACACAATCGTCAGGATTGTCTAAAGAACAGGCCACTTGGGCTGCTTTTTCTTCTTCGGTCATGGGTTTTTGGATAGCTTGTTTATCTACCGTAAACTTAATGGCATCTGCTGCTCCTCGAGAACGTAAATAATACATTCCTGTTTTTAAACCGTTTTCCCAAGCAAAAAAGTGCATGGAAGTAAGTTTGCCAAAAGTGGGTTGTTCCATAAACACATTCAACGATTGAGACTGGTCTATAAAAGGCGCTCTTTCGGCAGCCATTTGAATGATGGTTTTTTGCTTAATTTCCCATGCTGTTTTGTAAAGTTCCTTTAAGTTTTGAGGAATTTCTTCTATGTTTTGAATAGACCCGTTATCGTTAATAATGCGTTGTTTCATAGTGTCGTTCCATAATCCCAGTTTAACAAGGTCTTTCAATAAGTGTTTGTTTATTACGATGAACTCTCCCGAAAGTGTAGTTCGTTTGTAAATATTGGACGTATAGGGTTCAAAACATTCGTTGTTTCCGAGAATTTGCGAGGTGGATGCTGTTGGCATCGGTGCAATAAGTAACGAGTTGCGTACGCCATATTGTTTTATTTCTTCTCTTAGCGTTTCCCATTCCCATCTGTCGGAAGGTTTTACTCCCCACAAATCAAATTGGAACAAGCCTTGAGAAATCGGAGAGCCTTCATAAGTTTCGTAAGGACCTTCTTCTTTAGCTAAATCTTTGGATGCCGTTAAAGCCGCATAATATAT
>CAZLMS010000063.1:0-1031 GCA_964560645.1 uncultured Flavobacteriales bacterium
ATACAACGTTTAACGAAAGCGCTTTTCTCTATAGAATACCTTCTCTTAAAAAATCATGGAAATGTACCATTCCGTAATACGCCCCGTTTTTCAAAACAATCAATTGAGAAATACTGTTTTCTTTTAGTAACTTTACGGCTTCAACCGCATAAGTATCAAAAGAAACGGTTTTGGGATTAGAAGACATCAAGTCTTTGGCTTTTACACCAGAAATATCGCCTGTTTTTTGCAATAATCTACGAATATCTCCATCCGTAATTATTCCCACCACATTATCATTATCCACCACTGCCGCTGCTCCTAACCGTTTAGATGATATCTCCACAATAACATCTTGCAAAGGAGTGTCGGGTTTCACCATCGGCTTTTCGTTTTTCCGTGCAAAATCTTCTACTTTTATAAATAGCTTTCCTAAATTCCCGCCGGGATGATATTTGGCAAAATCTTCCGCCGTAAACCCTCGCATTTGTAATAACGCTACTGCCATTGCATCTCCCAATGCCATTTGAACGGTTGTACTGGATGTCGGCGCTAAATTATGCGGACAAGCCTCTTTTTCTACATGCGAATTAATGACATAGTCGGATTTTTCTGCCAAGAAAGATTTCAAATTGCCGGTAATTGCTACCAATACATTGCCCAAATTTTTTATTAACGAAGCCAAAACCTTTATTTCGGGAGTATTTCCGCTATTGGAAATGCAAATTACCACATCATTTTTTTGAATAATTCCCAAATCACCGTGAATAGCATCGGCGGCATGCATAAAAATAGCCGGCGTTCCGGTAGAATTAAAGGTTGCTACTATTTTTTGTCCTACAATGGCGCTTTTACCTATACCGGTTACCACTGCACGACCTTTCGAAGCAAAAATCACTTTTAATGTTTCGACAAAATGAGTATCTATATAATTTATTGCATTTAACAAAGATACCGATTCTTGTTTTAAAGTTTCGACGGCGGATTTTAATATTTTGTCGTCAGAAATCAATATTTCGTAAAATTTTTGACCTTTAATTGAATAAAATTTT
>CAZLMS010000063.1:1041-3942 GCA_964560645.1 uncultured Flavobacteriales bacterium
TAAAAAAAATAAAAATATTTTTGTATTAAAAATTTGTTATAATTTTATTTGCGAAAATACATAGTTTTTAATTAAATCAATTTATCAATAATGCTAACACAACAAATATCTCTTAAAGACGCTTTAAAACATCATTTCGGGTTTGATAGTTTTAAAGGTCCGCAAGAAGAAATTATCAAAAGCATATTAAACGGTAACGATACTTTTGTAATAATGCCTACGGGCGGTGGAAAGTCTTTGTGCTATCAACTTCCGGCGCTTATCCGGGAGGGAACGGCAATTGTTATTTCTCCGCTTATCGCCCTGATGAAAAATCAAGTGGACAACATCCGAAGTTTCGGTACTGAAAACGGTATAGCCCATTTTCTCAACTCATCGCTCAACAAAACGGAAACCCGACAGGTAAAAAGCGATATTGAAGCAGGTAAAACCAAACTTTTATATGTTGCTCCCGAGTCTTTAAATAAAGAAGAAAACATTGAATTTTTTAAAAACATCAACATCTCTTTTGTGGCAGTTGACGAGGCTCACTGTATCTCCGAATGGGGACACGACTTTCGCCCCGAATATCGCCAAATAAAAGCCATGGTAAGTGCCATTGGAGAGAATATTCCCATTATTGCTCTTACCGCAACCGCTACACCAAAAGTACAACTTGATATTCAAAAAAATCTTGGCATGAAAAACGCCAAGGTCTTTAAATCTTCATTTAACCGACCTAACCTATATTACGAAGTTCGCCCTAAAAAGACAGAAAAAGATGCTATTAAAGAAATTATTAAATTTATTCGTCAAAACGAAGGAAAATCCGGAATTATTTACTGCCTGAGCCGAAAAAAAGTAGAAGAAATAGCAGAACTTCTGGTAGCCAATAATATTAAAGCCCTTCCCTATCACGCAGGATTAGACTCCGCAAAAAGAGCCCGCCATCAAGATATGTTTCTGATGGAAGAAGTAGATGTAATTGTGGCTACTATTGCTTTCGGGATGGGTATTGACAAACCCGATGTGCGTTTTGTAATTCATTATGACATTCCAAAAAGTTTGGAAGGATATTATCAAGAAACGGGAAGAGCCGGACGAGACGGCGGCGAAGGAAAGTGCATTACCTTTTATAATTACAAAGACCTTGAAAAGCTGGAAAAATTTCTTGCCGGAAAACCTGTTGCCGAGCAAGAAATCGGAAAGTTATTGCTGATGGAAACCGTGGGTTACGCCGAAACATCCATCTGCCGGAGAAAACATTTATTGCATTATTTTGGAGAAGATTATCAAGAAGATAACTGTTCTAACTGCGACAATTGTCTGAACCCGAAAGAAAAATTTGAAGGTCAAGATATTATCGAAAAACTATTAAAAACCATCTTAGCTCTCCATGAAAATTACAAAGCCAAACATATTGTAAACGTAATAACAGGAAAAAACACCCCCACCATAAAACAATACAAGCATAATCAATTAGATGTATTCGGTATTGGAAAAGACCACGATAAAATTATATGGGAAAGTGCTATTCGGCAAGCATTGATAGCCGGCTTGTTGGAAAAAGACATTGAAAACTACGGAACATTAAAAGTAAGTAAAAAAGGTCATGAATTTTTAGCAAAACCCCATTCGTTTATGCTAACTCGAGACCACGATTACGAAAAACTCAACGACGAAGACGACAACATTATTCAAAATACAAAGTCGTCGGGAGGCGGAGCTGCCGATGAAATTTTATTCAAGATGCTCAAAGATTTACGCAAAAAAATATCGAAAGAACAAAACGTTCCGCCTTTTGTAATTTTTCAAGATCCCTCGCTCGAAGATATGGCCACTCAATATCCCATTACCCTCGAAGAACTAAAAAATATATCGGGCGTCGGTGAAGGAAAAGCGCAACGATACGGGGAACCTTTTGTGAAACTTATTAAACAATACGTAGAAGACAACGATATTGACAGACCTCAAGATTTGGTGGTAAAATCCGTGGTAAAAAAATCAAGTAACAAAGTGTATATTATTCAAAGTATAGACAGAAAAATTCCGTTAGATGTAATCGCCGAGTCGAGAGGAATGACAATGGATGAATTGATTACGGAAATAGAGCATATCATCGAATCGGGAACAAAAATTAACATTGATTATTACATTGATGACATTCTCGACGAGGAGTATCAGGAAGAAATTTTTGATTTTTTTAACGAAGAAGCACAAACCGGAAGCATTGAAGAAGCCATAAAGGAATTGGGAGATGTATACAGCGAAGAAGAAATCCGGCTTATGAGAATTAAATATTTATGCAAGATGGCTATGTAAGTAAGTACAGTATTTAAAAAATCTTTTTTTGATTTCCAGAAAAACAATTATTCTATTGGGATTAGCCACGCTATTGGGTATGGGCGGATTAGGTGCAGTGGTTATCTATTTTTTTATTGCCCCCGACCTTAAAAGTTATTTTTTATCCGGTGCTCCGATATATCTCCAACTTGTTATCGGTTCTGTTTACGGGATATTGTCGGCTTTTTTAGCATGGCAACTTATTAACTCTCCTAAACTTAAACGGATAAAAGCCGAATACATAGGCTTCCTAAGTTCTCTAAAACTCAGTTTGGGCGAAATATTATTCATCTCATTTTGTGCAGGTGTGGGGGAAGAATTGTTGTTTAGAGGTGCTGTTCAACCGTATTTGGGAATATTTTTCACTTCCGTGGTTTTTGTAGCCGTTCATGGTTACCTCAACCCTAAAAATCCCGATATTGTATGGTATGGAATTTTTATGACCTTAGTGATTATCGGAATAGGAAATATGTATGAAAAAATAGGCGTTTTTTCGGCAATGTCCGCTCATTTTTGGATAGACGTAATTCTACTGCTGTATATCAATTTTCAGAACAATAAAAAGGCAAACACTGAAAG
>CAZLMS010000063.1:3952-4839 GCA_964560645.1 uncultured Flavobacteriales bacterium
TACTAATTCCCCGACCGAAAATTATTAGTCTTCCTCCTCATCATCATCAACAGGAATCATTTCAAAAGGCAAAGAGGTAATATTGATGTAATCTTCTCCTATTTTTCGCATATCGTCATCATCTTCGTCATACATCCATTTAATATTGATTTTGTAGCCTTTTTGCCGAAGGTCTTCCAATTCTTTAATAATTTCCAATATCGAAATTACCGATGAAGAGCTGAGATAATAGAAAAGCATCTCCATGGTAATTTCATCCCCCGGCTTAAGATTTAAATCTGCTATGTAATCTATCAAAGGTTGATAAAACCTTCCGGGATTTTCCGGAAAAGATTTTCCCTTAATGGAAAAAATTCTTTTTTCCGGGTCAAAATTTACTTCAGGATGATTTTTCCCGCCTTCGATGTATAATTTTTTTGGCATATCTTACTCCGATTTTCCCTCTAATACAGTATCATAAATAAACATTTTTTGGCCGTCGGATAAAGGCTCAAATCTGTATTCAATAGGATTTTGACTTTTCATTGCTATGGTAATAAATCCTAAACCGGCTCCTCCTTTTTCCGACAACTTTCCTTCCGTAAGCACTTCGAGATATAATTCTTTTAAACCCGCTTTATCTTTATTGTTTACCTGAGCTATTCGTTCTTTTATTTTGGAGATTTTATCCGTATCTACAATATTGGCAAAAATGGTTTTATATATGTTACCTTTTTTGGCTACAATAAAAAATGCTTCTTTTATACCGTTAGAATCGTTTGCCCCGTGAATACGAATATTTTGCAATGCTTCTACCAATAAACTGAAAAGCTTTTTAATCACCGATTTTTTTTCTCCCTGTTCTTTTAAACTATGTTCAATATCCCAAATATAATCGGTAACTTCTT
>CAZLMS010000063.1:4849-9347 GCA_964560645.1 uncultured Flavobacteriales bacterium
CTCGCCTATGTGAGAATGGATAATTTTATACCCGTCTTCCCGCAATTGCTGAAGCGTTTGACGAAATACTTTATCAAAATCCTCGTAATGCTCTCCTTTTCTGGATTCTATAATCGGCATCTAAAATGCTTAATATTAATTTCAAAATACAATGATAATAATTTTTATTTAGATAACCAATTTTCCGGTTAAATTTTTTCAATTAAAGATTGTTCGTATAGTTTTTTATAGGAAGTAATATCTCCGAAATTTTCTCCGTCTATGCTAATTCCACTTTCCGTAACAACACCTATTTTACTGTAATTTAATTTTTTATCACTTAAAAAAGATTTCAATTCAGTTTCTTTTTCGGGCGAAACGGATACTACTACTCTGCTTTGGGTTTCGCCAAATAAAAAGGCATCTTTTCTAATGCTATCGTCTGATTCTATTGCAAACCCTAATTTTTTGTAAAATCCGCTTTCACATAATGCTACAAACAAGCCGCCATCGGAACAATCATGAGCCGAATTGATGAGTTTTTTTCGGATGATTTGTTTTACCGCTTCTTGAACCCGGTATTCTTCTTCTATGTCGAAATACGGAGGTGGTGAAAGTTTTACACCATGATAAGAATATAAATATTCAGACGAGTTAATATCGTTTCTTGAAGTTCCTATTAAATAAATTAAATCTCCTGCATTTTGAAATGCTAAAGTGGTAATAAGACTCTTGTCTTCCAATATACCTACCATTCCTATAGTGGGTGTGGGATATACCGCCTCGGTTTTCCCGTCAATTTCCGTCTGATTGTAAAAACTCACGTTACCTCCCGTAACAGGCGTTTGAAACTTCTCGCAGGCTTTACTCATTCCTTTAATAGCTCCCACAAACTGCCAATAATTTTCCGGTATATAAGGATTACCGAAATTCAAACAATTGGTAACCGCCGAAGGCACACCACCGGAACACACAATATTTCTGGCTGCTTCGGAAACCGCTATGGCTGTTCCTATTTCAGGATCGGCATATACATATCTGGAATTACAATCAACGGTTAGTGCTAATGCCTTAGAGGTGTTTTTCAAATTTACCACTCCTGCATCTGCCGGGTAGTTGGTAGTCATGTTGTTGGTTTGAACCATTGTATCGTATTGCTCATATACCCATCTTTTGGAAGCAATATTGGGATGTGCAATTAAAAATTTTGCTACTTCCTGCAGATTTTCAGGTTGAGGAATATCTTCTATTTTAAATTTTTTGGTTTCCTGATAATAGGCCGGTTCTTTATATGCTCTTTCATATTGAGGAGCGCCTCCTCCCAATACCAACGATTCTGCGGGCACTTCCGCCACAAGCTCTCCGTGCATGAAATATCGCAAAATACCGCTGTCGGTAACTACACCTATCTCCTCACAATTCAAATCCCACTTATCAAAAATTGCTTTGGCAATATGTTCTTTTCCTTTTTCTATTACCACCAACATTCTTTCTTGAGATTCGGAAAGTAAAATTTCCCAATCTTTCATGTTTTCTTGACGAGTAGGCACTTTATCGAGGTAAATATCCATTCCCACTCCTCCTTTTTCGCTCATTTCGGAAGTTGAACAAGTTATTCCTGCCGCTCCCATATCTTGCATGCCCACCACCACGTCTGTTTGTGCCAATTCCATAGTGGCTTCCAATAACAGTTTTTCTTGAAAAGGGTCTCCAACTTGCACGGCAGGTAAATCTTGAGCAGAATCTTCCGTAATATCTTTAGATGCAAAGGATGCACCCATGATACCGTCTTTACCTGTAGCAGAACCTACAATAAATACAGGATTTCCCACACCTTTCGCCGTAGCCGATATGGTTTTATCGGCTTCTACAATTCCTACGCTCATGGCATTTACCAACGGATTGGTATTAAACGAATCGTCGAAAAATACTTCGCCGCCCAATACAGGCACGCCAAAAGAATTTCCGTAATCGCCTATTCCTTTTACTACGCCTTTTATCAACCATTTAGTGTGTTCTCTATCGAGATTCCCAAAACGAAGAGAGTTTAATTGGGCAATAGGGCGCGCTCCCATTGTGAAAATATCTCTATTGATACCTCCTACTCCGGTTGCAGCACCTTGATAGGGTTCTACTGCACTGGGATGATTATGGGATTCTATCTTAAAAGCACAAGCCAGCCCGTCGCCAATATCTACCAACCCGGCATTTTCTTCTCCTGCTTCCGCCAAAAGATGCGGACCTTTTTTTGGCAGTTTTTTTAACCAAAGAATGGAGTTTTTATAAGAGCAATGTTCCGACCACATTGCGGAGTAGATACATAATTCGGTGAAATTCGGAGTTCTTCCCAATATTTCTTTAATCTTTTCAAATTCTTCGGGAAGTAATCCTAATTCTTTAGCTGTTTCAACCGTAACTTCCACTTGGGGTTTTGATGATATTTGCGACATGTTTTTGTTGTTTTTGACAAAGTTAAATATTAAAAATATGATTGAATTTCATTAACTATTCTTTCGTGTACCATTTTATTGCCGGCGATAATTTCCTCGCCAAACAAGCAATTGTTTCCGCCTTTAAAATCGGTTACTTTTCCTCCTGCTTCTTGTACTATTATTATTCCTGCCGCTACATCCCAAGGATTGAGTCCGTATTCATAAAACACATCAAATCTTCCGCATGCCACGTATGCCATATCTGCCGCTGCCGAACCAAGGCGTCTTATTCCTCTGGTTTGGTGTGTAAGATATTTTAAAAAATCAAAATATTGTTGTTCTTTTTCAAAGTCATCGTATGGAAAACCTGTTGCTATTAAGGATTTTTCTAAAGTTGGAGTTTCAGATACCGAAATCGGATTTCCGTTCAAATAAGCGCCTCCTTCCTTATAGGCGTAAAAACACTCGTTGAGATTACATTCGTATATTACCCCCAGCACTACTTCATCATTATGATGCAACGCAATACTTACTGCATAACAAGGAATTCCGTGAATAAAATTCGTGGTTCCGTCAAGAGGGTCTATTATCCAATTGGTATGAGGATGGCGGGGCAAATCTGATTGTTCTTCGGCAATAAAGCCACTTTCGGGTAAGAGTTTTTTTAATGCGTCTATTATTTGTTTTTCGGCGGTTTTATCTACATAAGAAACTAAATTGTTAAAACTTTTTGATTCGACTTTATCTGCAGAAAATTGTTGCCGTTCATTTAGAATATATTGCCCTGTTGTTTTTGCTATGTCAATTACTCGTTGGATGAGTTCCTTGTAATTCATTCTTGTCTTTTTGCTTATTGAAATAGAATAATCCGGCAATTCCCGCTATCATAAGTATAAGGGAAATAATTTCTGCTTGAGTAACTTCCATGTCCATTATGTGATACACGGAATTTACCCGGATTTTTTCAATCCAAAAACGCTCAAATCCGTTAAAAATTAAGTAGATAGAAAACAGTTTCCCGGCAATATTGATTTTTTTACGGATACTCCAAAGGAGACCAAACATACCAATAGAAACAATGCTTTCATATAACGGCGTAGGAAATACCGGCTGCGGAAGATGCGTACAATATTTTCCTTCGCATCCGGGAATCGGCACTCCTTCATTAATTACATTATGCGGATAATCATAAGCCCAAAACCAATCGGGAAGAAAAGCCAAAACCTCCGGTTTAGGCAATGTATTTACGATTCCCCAATCTCCATCTCCTGCCAATTGACAACCCAAGCGACCTATTCCATACGCCAGCATCAGTGCCGGAGCCGCAGCATCCATTACATGCAATATATTAAATCCTTGTTTTTTGCAATAATACAACACGGCAATCGCACCGAAGATAAGCCCTCCGTACATAGTTAATCCACTGAAAAAAGCTGCCGCTCCTCCTGAAAACATATAAGGAATTTCATCCGGGTTTTCCAACAAATGGAAAATTTTTGCACCGATTAACCCCGAAACGGCTGCTATCATGGTAATATTTCCTACCAAATCCTGCGGTTGCACTTGTATTTTTTCGATTTTCGGTTTGGGTAATCGTTGCTTTTCTTTTTCTTTCCATTTTATATATGCAGCTACTGCTGCCCCGGCAATACCGCCTATCAAGTTTCCTTTTCCTGATAAAATAAACTCTTGTGGATTATCTACAAACTCCGAATAATTGAGTATTACCAACAGCAGTTTAAACCCTAAAAGAAAACCGATGATACCATTGATTATCAACTCGGGCAAAGATGCTTTTTCACCTACTTTTACTTCTTTTGTAACAGGACGAAGCAAACCTTCTTTGGTTTTTCTTTCCAATTCTTTTCTTAAAACATACGAAGCGGCTAAAAAAGCCAATGCCACAAAAAAACCGAACGTTTGAATGGGTAGCGGCAAATCTATTCCGAATAAATCTTTTATCAGATATGACAGGTTGGGATACATTAGTAGTAAATAATAAAGAAAAATTTTAATAAAATCGTACTATAAAAACATAATATAGATATGAAATAATATTATTTTTTGTCATATTCTTTCAGTATTTC
>CAZLMS010000064.1:0-9323 GCA_964560645.1 uncultured Flavobacteriales bacterium
AAAGAAATTAAACTGGCAGAAGCAGAAATGCCCGGGCTAATGGCTCTAAGAGAAGAGTATGGAGCTACAAAGCCATTAAAAGGGGCGCGAATAGCAGGGTGTTTGCACATGACCATTCAAACGGCGGTATTGATTGAAACATTGGTAGAACTGGGTGCAGAGGTTACATGGTCGTCGTGTAATGTTTTTTCCACTCAAGACCATGCCGCTGCTGCCATTGCAGCAGCAGGAATTCCCGTTTTTGCATGGAAAGGCATGACAGAAGAAGAGTTTGACTGGTGCATTGAACAAACGCTTTTTGCTTTTAAAGACGGAAAACCGCTAAACATGATTTTGGATGACGGAGGAGATTTAACCAACATCGTGTTAGACCGCTATCCCGAGCTGGTTAAAGATATTCGCGGAATATCCGAGGAAACCACTACCGGTGTACACCGTTTGTATGAACGAATGAAAAAAGGCACACTACCTATTCCGGCAATCAATGTAAACGATTCTGTTACAAAATCAAAGTTCGATAATAAATACGGATGTAGAGAGTCGTTAATTGACGGTATCAGAAGAGCAACCGATGTAATGATAGCCGGAAAAGTAGCCGTAGTGGCGGGATATGGAGATGTGGGAAAAGGTTCTGCAGAATCTTTAAGAGGTGCCGGAGCGCGAGTAATTATTACGGAAATTGACCCTATTTGTGCGCTTCAAGCGGCAATGGACGGTTATGAAGTGAAAAAGATGGATGAAGCCGTAAAAGAAGCAGACATCGTAGTAACGGCAACCGGTAATAAGGACATTATTGTAGGCAGACATTTTAAAGCCATGAAAGACAAGGTGATTGTATGTAACATCGGTCATTTTGACAATGAAATAGACATGGCTTGGTTAAACGAGAACTACGGGCATACAAAAGAAAACATTAAACCTCAAGTGGATAAATACACTGTTGACGGACACGATGTAATTGTGTTGGCAGAAGGAAGATTGGTAAACTTAGGATGTGCTACCGGACACCCTTCTTTTGTGATGTCTAACTCCTTTACCAACCAAACATTGGCTCAAATAGAATTGTGGAACAATCACGAGAAATATGAAAATAAAGTATATATGCTGCCTAAGCATTTAGATGAAAAAGTGGCACGGTTACATTTAGCCAAAATCGGAGTAGAGTTAGATACGCTTACTCCCGAACAAGCCGAATATATCGGTGTTCCGGTAGAAGGACCATACAAACCCGAACATTACAGGTATTAAGAAAGGTCTAAATCAAATTTTGAGAAAAAGCCCGCAAATTTTTGCGGGCTTTTTTTATCCTGCCCAATTTTCTCTGTCCAAACTTCTGTATTGAATAGCTTCTGCCAAATGATGAGGTTGAATGTTTTCGGAATTTTCCAAATCGGCAATGGTTCTGGAAACTTTTAATATTCGGTCATAAGCACGAGCCGATAGTCCCAAACGTTCCATGGCGTTTTTCAACAAAGCTTTTCCTTGTTCATCTATTTCGCAATAGACTTTTATTTGTTTACTGGTCATTTGGGCATTGGAATATATGTTTTTTAATCCGGCAAAACGCCTTTTTTGGACTTCCCTTGCTTGAATTACCCTTTCGCGAATGTCTTTGCTTTTTTCTGCCGAAGCATTTTGAGAAGAAAGTTCATCAAATTTTACCGGAGTAACTTCTACATGTAAATCAATTCTGTCGAGCAAAGGACCAGATATTTTATTAAGATATTTTTGTACAGAACCCGGCGGGCAAACACATCTTTTCTCAGGATGATTGTAATAACCGCAAGGACAAGGATTCATGGAAGCAATTAGCATAAATCCGGCGGGATATTCTACCGTAAACTTTGCTCTTGAAATGGTTACCTGCCGTTCTTCGAGCGGCTGACGAAGCACCTCTAAAACCGTTCTTTTATATTCCGGAAGCTCATCGAGAAACAAAATACCGTTATGAGCCAAAGAAATTTCACCGGGTTGCGGAAATCCTCCACCACCGACTAAAGCCACATCGCTTATGGTATGATGTGGTGCACGAAACGGACGGGAGGTAATAATGGAGGTGTTTGATAATTTTCCTGCTACACTGTGAATCTTGGTAGTTTCCAGAGCTTCTTCCAGAGTTAAGGGAGGAAGAATAGTGGGAATACGTTTTGCCAGCATGGTTTTTCCGGCTCCCGGAGGACCAATCATCAGCAAATTATGCCCTCCCGCAGCTGCAATTTCCATGGCGCGTTTAATATTTTCCTGTCCTTTTACATCGGCAAAATCGAGTTGTGAATTTTGAAGAGGTTCAAAAAATGTTTTATGAATATCAATTTTTGTCGGAGTTAGCGGGTTTTTATGGTCAAAAAAATCTATAAGTTCTTTTATATGACGAATACCGTAAACTTCAATGTCGTTTACAATAGCAGCCTCATTGGCATTTTCAGCCGGTAAAATAATTCCTTTAAACCCCTCTTTTTTTGCTTGTAGAGTAATGGGTAAAACACCTTTAATGGGGCGCAATGAACCGTCTAACGACAATTCGCCCATTATTACGAAATCTTCTACATTGCTATTTTTAATTTGACCGGAAGCTGCCAAAATTCCGATAGCAATAGGTAAGTCATAAGCCGCACCTTCTTTTTTTATATCGGCAGGAGCCATATTGATAGTAATTCCTTTGCCGGGAATTTTATATCCGGAATTGTTTAATGCGGCGTTAATACGGTGTTGGCTTTCTTTTACGGCATTGTCGGGAAGGCCTACCAGAAAGAAGTTAATCCCCTTTCCTATATTTACTTCAATAGTAATTTTCAAAGCATCTACTCCGTACACCGCAAAGCCAAATGTTTTTACCATCATTGTTTAAACAGTTTTTTAACAACAAATCCGTTTTTGGTTTTTATCTTGAGAAAATAACACCCCGAAGGTAAAGAAGACACATTTGTTTGATTAACAGGAACTGAAGAAAGCAATATTTCTTGCATTTGGATATTTAACAGTGAAAAAGCATACGGCTTGTCAAAGTAAATAATATCTTTTGCAGGATTGGGAAAAACGAGTGTTTTATTTTCTTTGGAGACAGTTTTGTATGGTGTTTTTTCGGAGGAGATTAAATATAGTGTTTTATTGCTTACTTTTTGATTGTCTGTCATTCCGCCGGCAATAATAAAAACGCCGTTTCCGATTTCGGCGGCATTTCTTAAGTCCATGGGAAGTGATGAATAAGCCGTATCCCAGCTTTGAGATGCGGAAAGATATTTTAAACTGCGTTTGGCGGGAGGCACACCCCCAGAACCGTCATAAGCAATACCGTTGTAATTATAGGTGTTTTCACTTCCGCCCATCCAGTAAGGTTGGTTTTGATAAGCCACAGCTGCCGTGCGATAACCTTTTATTGCCGCATCGGGAATTTGATAACTCCATGAAATTTGAGTAGGGTCCGAAGGGTTTATCACACCTTTTCTTAATTGGTTTTGCGGGCCGAAAGAACTTCCGTTAGCACCTCCGTAATAATAAATGGTGTCACCGATAATTACTCCGGATGCTCCAAAAGACTTGTAAATATTATTGTTGGGAACGGGAGTGGCTTGCATCCAAGAATTGAGAGAGGGATTATAAATCTGTACATTGGCTACATTTCCTCCGGAAAACCCGCTTCCGCTCCAACCTGTAATTACGAAAATGAGGCTGTCGCGCCAAACAGCTTGAACGTGGTCATCTACAGGCACAGTCACAGGAGCTCCGTCTGACATAAACTGATTGGTAACGACATTAAACCGGTGGACTTTATTGGAAGTATATTCATATCCGTTGGGCATTACATGATATCCGCCTATGATATATATGGTGTCTTTTATTCGAGATGCGGAAGCGGCAATTTTTCCTAATGTATCGGGAACATCCGGAAGCGATTCCCATAGATTTTGATTTACATCAAACCGAAAACTTTTTAGATGAATTCCCGAGTGTGTTTTTGAGGAATCAATACCGCAAAAAGAATAAACATAAGTGTTTCCGTTCACAGTTGCCGAAGCCACGGCATTGTTACTTACAGGTTCGGGGAGAGGGGCTAATTCGGAAATTTCCCAATGTTGACAACGAACATTTAAATGAAATAACAGAGAAAGACAACCGGATATAAAAAAACAAACGGAAGTTTTCATTTTAGTTTTCAACCTGTTTTACACCCATGCTTTTGAGAAGAGCATTGGAATTAGGTTCTCTACCTAAAAATTCCGTAACGGCTTTGTATGGGTCTCCTTGTGCGCCGGGTTCTAAAATAAGCTTTCGATATTTCATGCCGAGAGCTTTATTCATTGCCCCTTCTTCTTCAAATTTCGACCACATGTCTTGTGCAAAAACTTTGCTCCACATATATCCGTAATAACCGGCACCGTAACCAACCAAGTGTCCGAAATTACATTGAAAATGAGTGTCTTCTGTTAAATCAAATTTGGTAATCGGATAAAGATTTCGGGTAACATCGTCGGTGGTTTCGCCTTGATAGGGAAGATATTTGTTGTGTAAATACATGTCATAAGACCCGTAAAAAACTTGCTTAAGACCGGCTAGTCCGGAATACACATTTTTAGCGGCAATAAGTTTTTCAATAATTTCATCGCTTAAAGACTCTCCGGTTTGGTAATGTTTAGCAAATATTTTCAAAACATCTTTTTCGTATGCCCAGTTTTCATAAATTTGAGAAGGTGCTTCTACAAAATCGAGTTTTACCCGGTCTATTCCACTCAAATAAAACACCCGGGATTTTGCTACCATACTGTGAACAAGGTGTCCGAATTCATGAAAGAAAGTTTCTACGTCGCTGTGCTTCATTAACGAAGGCTTGTCTTCGGTGGGTTTCGGAAAGTTGCATACCAGAGCTGCTTGAGCAATGTCCAATCCGTTCTCTTGAATTTGTCCGGGATAAATACTGAAACATGCCGCGTGAGAGTATTTATTTTTTCTTGGAAAAAAATCTAAGTAAAAAACACCTATTAACTTGCCGGTTTCTGTGTCGTAACATTTAAACATTCTGACATCAGGATGCCAAACATCTGGGTTTTTAACTTCTTCATAATTAAGACCAAAAAGAGTTTGTGTCATTTTAAAAATGCCGTTTATGACATTATCTAATGGAAAGTATTTTTTTACTTTTTCATGGTCAATGGAATATTTTTGCCGGTTAAGAATATATAAGAGCCGGGAAACCTCATATTCTTCGATTTTGTCTCCGCATTCGCCAAGAGATTTTTTCAGTTCCAGCAATTCTTGATAATCTTCGTTGGCTTTAGCATCGAATTTTTCTTTTAAATCATTTTCAAAATCCCATACTTTTTCAGGAGAGGGAGCCATTCTTTCGGTAAGTTTATAGTCGGCATAGGTTTTATATCCCAGAATACTTGCAAGTGTTTGCCGGTAATATAACAAACTGTCGAGCAGTTCCATGTTTTCGGGGTATCCGCGATTTTTAAACAATGTGAAATATTTTTTTCTTATTTCCGGTTTGGCAAATTTCATGATGGTAGAATAGGTAGGATAAGACATATCAAACTCGTAAGTACCGTCAGACTTTTTATTTTGAGCTAAAAAATCTTGAGGAATTCCGACGGTGTCTTTATCTGTAATAACCAGTTTGTTGGGAGAAGAAGATATGTTGTTCAAGAAATTGACGCCCACATTGTGAATTTTGCCTCGAAGAGACTTTACAAACTGTTGTTTTTCTTTGCTTAAATCCATACCGCTATTGACATAATTAAGCAAAACTTCATCTACGAATTGTTTTCTATCGGGCGAGAGGTTTTGATATTCTTCGGATTGAGAGAATTGCTTGATTTTTTGATAGATTTTATCGTCAGCATCTATTTGATATTCGTAGTTTTTCAATAACTCACTTGCATTTTTGGCAGCTTCTCTAATGGCAGAGTCGGGGTGGGTTTCAAAAATGAGCTCGGTAGGAGTAGATACGGTATAGATAATTTTTAAAGCCTCATCGTAGCGATGCATGATGGAGTTGTAAGAAATGTCATTTTCATTTCGTAATTCTTCCAGTATTTTTTCGGCGTCAAGTTTGGCATTTTCGGCAGCTTCCATAATGTTTTCGGGAGTTAGCTTGGAAAAAGCAATAAGTTCATTTACAGGTCTGTAAAGCGGATTGGAAATTGTTTTTTCGGCGTTTTCTTTATTGGTGGGAGAACTGCACCCGGAAATTAAAAAAAGCAAAAAAATGATTCCAAAAAAGTGTTTTGAGTTCATAGAAACAGATTTATGAGGTTATACGGTAATCAAAACACACCGGTATAATTAAACGGCGTGATTTTTTTCATTTCTTCTTTAATTTCATTGCTTACGTTAAGTGTATCAATAAAGTTGCATATAATTTCAGGAGTTATTTTTTGGTTGGTTCGCGTAAGAGCTTTAAGTGTTTCATAAGGCTCGGGATATTGTTCTCTTCTTAAAATGGTTTGAAGAGCCTCGGCAACCACAGCCCAGTTGTCCTCTAAATCGGCTTTGATTTTTTCTTCGTTTACGATGAGTTTTTCAAGCCCTTTATTAAAGGAAGATAATGCCAATACGGAATGTGCAAAAGGTACTCCCAAGTTTCTGATAACCGTAGAGTCTGTTAAATCCCGTTGCAAACGAGAAACGGGCAGTTTTGCCGAAAGATGTGTAAACAAGGCATTTGCTATACCGATGTTTCCTTCCGAATTTTCAAAGTCGATAGGGTTTACTTTATGCGGCATGGCAGAAGACCCGACTTCACCGGGTTTGATTTTTTGCTTGAAGTAATCCATGGAGATATAAGTCCAAATATCTCGATTTAAGTCGAACAATATAGTATTGATTCTTTTTACGTTATCCAAAAGAGCCGATAAATAATCGTAATGTTCTATTTGAGTGGTTTTTTGATAGCGATGAAGTCCTAAGATGGTGTTCACAAATTCGTTTGCGAACTTTGGCCAATCAATTCCGGGAAAAGCTACGTGATGAGCATTGAAATTTCCGGTAGCGCCGCCAAACTTTGATGCCACGGGAATTTCTTTCAGCATATTAAACTGATTGCTTAAACGCTCCACAAAAACATCGAATTCTTTTCCGAGTTTGGTTGGAGAAGCCGGTTGCCCGTGTGTTCTGGCTAACAAGGGAATATCTTTCCATTCCGCAGCTTTTGCCTTGATATTTTGAATAGTGGTTTCAACGGCAGGAAAAAAAACGGTGTGCAAAAAATCTTTTAAAGCTAAAGGAACAGCCGTGTTGTTAATGTCTTGGGAGGTAAGCCCGAAATGAACAAATTCCTTTACACTATCCAATCCGAGTGGTTCAAATTTTTGCTTAATAAAATATTCTACGGCTTTTACATCGTGATTGGTAATTTTTTCAATCTCTTTTATAGCCCGGGCATCCTCTACGGAAAAATTTTTATAAATGTCCCGAAGCTTGTTTAATTTATCGGCAGAAACATTTTTCAGCTGAGGAAGAGGAAGTTCACACAAAGCAATGAAATACTCTATTTCTACAAGAACCCGGTATTTAAACAAAGCAAACTCGGAAAAATATTGCTGCAAATCGCGGGTTTTAGAAGCATATCTTCCGTCCACCGGAGAAATGGCGAGTAAAGAAAAAGTATCCATGAGTTTAAAATTTCTGCTAAATTAGTCAAAAATATTGGGGGCAAATGAAGGTGTTTCACCATTTTTTATGGGGGTTAAAATTTTATCCGGCGGCAGTGGGTTTTATTTTTAAAAACCGGTTGGCTAAGTTTTTTATTTTTCCTGTTTTGTTGAATATTGTTTATTACTTTTCCGTGGGAGTGCTTATTTCAAAGTTTACACATTACATTATGAATTATATAGACATGGAATTTATACAATCTGTTGAGGCAGAATGGATAAAAAGTGTGTTGGAAATCGGTGTGGCAATTGCTCTTCATATTCTTTTGTGGATGCTTTCTATTTTCATTGGCGGGCAGGTGGTTTTGGCAATGATGAGCCCCGTGTTGGCATATTTGTCCGAAAAAACCGAACAAATATTAAAAGGCACGGATTATCCGTTCAATCTCAAACAATTTTTAAAAGATGTGTTGAGAGGAATTGGAATAGCATTGTATAATCTTTACAAAGAAATAGTGTATATGATTGTGGTTTTTATTGTTAGTTTTATTCCTGTGATAGGTTTTTTGTCGCCGGTTTTCGGGTTTATTATATCGGCTTATTTTTTCGGATTTTCTTTTGTGGATTATGTCAATGAACGCAAAAAACTGTCGGTGAAACAAAGCATTAAAGTTTCGGATTCCATTAAAGGGCTTGTAGTGGCACACGGGGTTTTGTTTGCTTTAATGATGATGATTCCCGTAATAGGTTCTACACTGGCGGGGTTTATTTCCATTATTTCAACGGTAGCGGCAACATTAAGTATGTTATCTTTGCCCGAATATGAGAAACTTGTCGCAAAGCGTTAAAATATCACTAATATCATACGTGAACACTTGGCCGTTTTTACACGGGCTTAAAAAAAGCTGTTTTTCTTTTTTCCCTGAAATTATAGAAGAATATCCCGCACAAACGGCTCAAAGCATAAAAAAAGGAAAAGTAGATGTGGCATTGGTGCCGGTGGCTGTATTACCGGAATTGGACAATGTAGAAGTGTTTTCCGATTTTTGTATCGGAGCAGACGGAAAAGTGGATACGGTTTTATTGCACAGCGACGTAAAATTACCGGAAATAAAAAAAATTTATCTGGATTATCAATCTCGAACTTCTAATGCATTGATAAAAATTTTGGCTCAGAAATATTGGAATATTATGCCCGAATGGATTTCTGCGGAAAAAGGGTTTGAAAATCAAATAAAAGGCACAACGGCGGGAGTGGTAATAGGAGACCGGAATTTTAGCGGTTTTCCACACACTTATACTTACGACTTGGCGGAAGAATGGAAAAAACACACCTCATTGCCTTTTGTTTTTGCGGTTTGGGTGGCTAAAAAAGAAATTCATCAAAACGTATTAGAAGCGCTTAATGATGCTTTTCGTAAAGGATTAAACGAATTGGAAAACAATATCTTTTTAAAACAAAAGCCTAAACCGGAACAGGAGGAATTGTTGTTTTATTTAAAAGAAAGAATAAGCTATCCTTTTGATTGGGCAAAAAAAGAAGCGTTGCAAAAGTTTTTGTTTTTAATGGAAGAAGCTGTGGTGGTTTAGATTTGTTTTTGTTTTTGACTTTAAACAACTTTAATGCCTCTGACAGTGAGTATATGAGGCATTGGGCGTTTAATTGCACCAAACTTTCAATTTTCTATACCGTTTGTTTATGCCCATAATATATAAATATAAACAGCACTAAAC
>CAZLMS010000065.1:0-9321 GCA_964560645.1 uncultured Flavobacteriales bacterium
ATTTTAATTCTTATTTTGTATTTTAACTTTAAACAACTTCCATTTAAAAAACCACTGACAAAATGGCATTCTAAAGAAAAAGGATTGAAATTTGATAAAAGAAAAGTGTTTAATAAATGTTTAACCTTAAAAACCTAAAAGCCTATGAATTTTCAGAAATACACTATAAAATCGCAAGAAGCAGTGCAGAAAGCTCAGCAGTTAGCCCAGAGCATGGGACATCAAGCCATAGAGCCGGGGCATCTGCTTAAAGGGATTTTGGAAGTGGACGAAAATGTAGCACCGTTCTTATTTAAAAAGCTAGGTGTTAATTTCGATATTTTTTCCAAAGCTCTTGATAAGATTGTGGAATCTTATCCGAAAGTAAGCGGCGGAGACCAATATCTTTCCCGCTACTCGATGGATGCTCTTAATAAAGCCGAAAGCTTTTTAAAAGAATTCGGAGATGAATTTGTGGCTATCGAACATCTTTTATTAGGATTGTTAGAAGCCGGCGATTCCGTAAGTCGTTTAATGAAAGACAGCGGAATTGCAAAAGACAATTTAATTAAAGCTATTCATGAACTAAGAAAAGGAAACAAAGTGACATCACAAACAGCAGAAGAAACTTACAATGCGTTGAACAAGTATGCAATAAACTTGAACGAACGCGCCAAAAACGGAAAACTTGACCCTGTAATCGGTCGAGATGAAGAAATAAGACGGGTTTTACAAATATTAGCCCGAAGAACTAAAAACAACCCGATATTGGTGGGTGAACCCGGTGTGGGTAAAACAGCTATTGCCGAGGGAATTGCCTACCGCATTGTAAACGGCGACGTACCCGAAAACTTAAAAACCAAGCAAATCTATTCATTAGATATGGGGGCGCTTATTGCCGGTGCTAAATACAAAGGGGAATTTGAAGAAAGATTAAAATCCGTAGTAAAAGAAGTAACCCAATCAAACGGAGAAATTATTCTTTTCATTGACGAAATTCACACTTTGGTAGGTGCCGGCGGAGGAGAAGGAGCAATGGATGCGGCTAACATATTGAAACCCGCATTAGCTCGAGGAGAATTAAGAGTAATCGGAGCTACTACTCTGAAAGAATATCAGAAATATTTTGAAAAAGATAAAGCTCTCGAACGGCGTTTCCAAATGGTAATGGTAGATGAACCATCTGTCGAAGATGCCATTTCTATTTTAAGAGGGTTGAAAGAACGCTATGAAACCCATCATAAAGTAAGAATTAAAGATGAAGCCATTATTGCGGCAGTAGAACTTTCCGTTCGATATATTACAGATAGATTTTTGCCGGATAAGGCTATTGATTTAATTGATGAAGCGGCTGCAAAGCTTCGTATGGAAATCAATTCCATGCCTGCCGAGTTGGAAACCATAGAACGCAAATTGCGTCAGTTGGAAATTGAAAGAGAGGCAATTAAAAAAGAAAAAGATGAGAAAAAACTGAAGAAACTCAACGAAGAAATTGCTAATCTTACCGAAAAACGCAACGAATTAAAAGCCAAATGGCAACAAGAAAAAGAATTGGTAGAACAAATTCAAAAAACAAAAGAAGAAATTGAACACTTGAAATTAGAAGCCGAGCAAGCCGAAAGGCAAGGAAATTACGGCTTGGTGGCTGAAATCCGTTACGGAAAAATTGTAGAAGCTCAAAAGAAACTCGACCAACTTACCGAACAACTTCAAGAAATACAAGAAAGTCAAGGGTTGTTGGTAAAAGAAGAAGTGGATGCCGAAGATATTGCCGAAGTAGTTTCTAAATGGACAGGCATTCCCGTAAGCAAAATGATGCAGAGCGAAGTAGAAAAGCTTATTCATTTGGAAGAAGAATTGCATAAGAGAGTTGTGGGACAAGACGAAGCTATTCGTGCAGTGGCAGATGCTATAAGAAGAAGCCGTGCGGGATTGCAAGACCAAAACCGTCCTATTGGTTCGTTCATCTTTTTAGGAACAACCGGAGTAGGTAAAACGGAATTGGCTAAAGCATTGGCGGAGTTCTTATTTGACAACGAAAATGCAATGACTCGTATAGATATGAGTGAATATCAAGAGCGTCATTCCGTATCTCGTTTAGTAGGAGCGCCTCCCGGATATGTGGGTTATGAAGAAGGCGGACAATTGACCGAAGCGGTGAGAAGAAAGCCATATTCCGTGATTTTGCTCGACGAAATCGAAAAAGCACATCCCGATGTATTCAACATCTTGTTGCAAGTGTTGGATGACGGACGTTTAACAGACAACAAAGGTCGCGTGGCAAACTTTAAAAACACCATTATCATAATGACTTCCAACCTTGGTTCGGATATCATTCAACAAGAGTTTGAGAACTTGGAAAACAAAGATCGTCATCAAGTAATAGAAGAAACCAAACAAAAAGTATATGAATTGCTTAAGCGAAGTTTGAAACCGGAATTCTTAAACCGCGTGGATGAGATAGTAATGTTTGAACCGCTTACCAGAGAACATGTGGTAGAAATTGTGAAGTTGCAAATGAACAAAGTAATTAAAAACTTGGAAAAACAACACATACATCTTAAAGTAAGCGATGCAGCCATAAACAAATTGGCGGAATTGGGTTACGACCCGCAGTTTGGTGCCCGACCTGTGAAAAGAGTTATTCAGAGAGAAATTTTGAATGAATTGTCTAAGAAAATACTCAAAAAAGAAGTAGAAACAGGCAAATACTACTTGCTCGATTATCAAAACAATCAGTTTGTGTATATAGAGCAAGAGCCTCCTAAAGAAGAGGAAGATGTGGAAACTGTTGCAACGGAAGATGTAACAGATTAAATCCGGAAACAAGCGTTAATAAAAAAGCCCCGAGACGGGGCTTTTTTATTTTTAAATATTCACCAAAAAAAGTATTATTCAACTATCAACCTGTGATTGGCAGCAGTTGCACCGTTGTATATTTTTACAAGATATAATCCGGAAGGAAGTTGTGAAACATCCATATTAGTCATGGCATTGTTTATTGAGGCTGTTTTTACTAATTGTCCCATTTCATTGTATATGGAAACGGTTGTGTTGTCTAAAATAACATTAGTGAAAATTGTCAATTGGTCGGAGGCGGGGTTAGGAAATATTTTTACTTGTTGAAGTTCTATTTGAGCCAATCCTGTAGCCGTCATCGGTTCTCCCGGGTCTAATACACCGTTGCCGTTGGTATCGCCCAACACTTCATCAATGTCGATTACTCCGTTTCCGTTTACATCGCCTTCCAACTCTCCCGAACCTATTGTTCCGTCGCCGTTTACATCACCTGCGATTTCACCGTTGTCAATAGAACCGTTTCCGTTAACGTCTCCGGTAATGTCTAAACCGGGGGAAGTAAGCAGAGTGTTGCGATAATTGTTTACCACATCCAACATAATAGCTACTTGACCTTGCGTAAAACTGTTTTCACACAATTCCGACGAATAATCCATAAAGTTTTCAATCATATCGGGCATGTCGCCTAAAGAGCCGAAAGTGTTATCCACGCATGTGTTTTTGGTGGTGTCGCAATCAAATTGTGATTGAGCATCGGTGTTAGGAGTGTCATCCACTCCGTCATCTACCGAACATCCGTTTCCTCCAAACGGGCTTGGGTCCCCCGAAATGTGTCTTAAACCGAGATAATGTCCCATTTCGTGTACAGGAGTTTTACCATCCACGTCAATTTGAACTGTTCCTCCAAACGGGTTTTGAGGGTCGGGCATCATTAAAGGGTTAGGGTTGTTTCGTCCGAAAGCTTGATATTGAATTACTATTCCGTCTTTTAAATCTCCTGTAGAACCTGCAGGCCAATTAGGCAACCCGGGAGGAGGAGTTGCATATCCCAGCAAAGAGGGATCTCCCGAACTAGCCATGTTGCAAACCCATATATTGATGTATTTGGAAGTGTCCCACGGGTCATGTCCTCCCGTTGCAGAGGATTTTACTTCTTCTATGGTTTGTAAGTCGGGTCCGAAAAGAGAGTTGTTTCTACCGAAATCGGTGGTGGTAAATGTTCGGGTAATTCCCGTAGTGGGATTGCCTTGAGGGTCTTTATTGGCTAAAATGAATTTAATATTCGGGTTTCCTACAATTGTTTTGAAAGTGTCGCGCATGTTTATGGTATCTGCATTTAATCGTTGATAACAGGCATTAAGTTGAAGAATTTGGTCCCATATTACACTGTCGGGCAGGTTTTGAGACGAGTCTGTATATACCACATGCACTACCACCGGAAGTGTAATGGTTTGAGCAGGTGCAGGTGTTTTTTTGTATTGCGCTTGCAGTAAGTTTTGATATACGGCATCTACTTGTTGTTTGTATCCGGGCTGAATTTTATCGTAATAGTCAATAATATCATTAAATCCGCAAGGATGAAAAGGTGTAGCTTGTTGGGCATACATTTTAAAACCCGTAAAAAGCATAAAAATACTGCCGAAGAGAAGAGCTGTTTTTTTCATGAGTGTGAATTTTAATTTTAGATATTCAAAAATATTAAAAATCAAAATTGGTTAATCGGTCAATTTACAAAAGGATGTTTAGAATGACAAAAGGAGGAGGAATTTCTAATACATAGACTCCAATATTTTGTTTTCTTTCGGATGGCTGATAAAATGAAAAGGAAAATCCACCATATTTTCAAAATCTTTACCGACTTCTTCCATATCGTCGTTAGCTTCATTGTAGTGCCATTCGGCAGTTACATCATACCCTTTTTTGTAAATATTGTTGAGTAAATAAAGAATTTGTAGAATTTTTTGGCTTGCCGAAATGTTAAAAGCATCTAAGGATAGCGAAATGGTAGTGTGTTTTTTCGGGTGCCGGGTATATTCTTCTATCCAAGAAATTACTTTGGAATTGAGGTTTCCGGTTTCGCTTCCGTTGCATAGAAAGTTTCCTTTGAGTTCAATTAGCCCTTTATCGGGGTCTATATTTACGGTCGGGCGAATGTAATCGCCTTGGAGGAAGATTTTTTCCATTCTTTGGAAATTTAAAAACGAATTTCGTAATTATTTTGCTTGGGAGGTTTTGTTTTTATACTTACTTCGTATTTCCAAAGATGAATAAAGGTATTTTAAAGATAAATTAAAGGGTGAACACTTCTTTTAGTTTGGATGCTTGACGTCTGGATACTTCTATTTTATCGCCCGAACTTATTTCTAACAGGTAGCCGCCGTTATACCAAGGCTGTATTTTAGTTACATGTCTCAGGTTTACGATATGTTTTCTGTTGGCTCTGAAAAATATTTTTTCCGGAAGTCTTTTTTCCAAGCTGTTGAGAGAACGGAGTATAAGCGGTTTAAAGTCTTTGAAGAAAACTTTGACGTAATTACCCGTAGATTCAAAAAAGCGAATGTCTTTTATTTCTACCAACCAGCATTTTTCACCGTCTTTCAAAAAAACAATGTCGTTTTCGGAGAGTTGATGTTGAGGTTTTTCTTCGGTATCGAAAATCTCGGTCATTTTTTCTATGGCGGCAGAAAGCGTTTCTTTTTCCACGGGTTTTACAATATAGTCTAACGCATTGGTTTTTATGGCTTTTATTGCGTATTCGTCATAGGCGGTAACGAAAATTACTTTGGGGTCGTGGTTTATTTTTTCGAGCAGTTCAAAACCGTTTATCTCGGGCATGTTAATGTCCAAAAAGATAAGGTCGGGTTTTTCTTTGTCTATGAGTTTTATGGCTTCTTGCGGGTTGTCGGCTTCGGCGATAATTTCGATATTATCGTAATCTTTAAGCATTTCTGCCAGCTCTTTTCTGGCAAGTCTTTCGTCGTCGATGATAATTGTTTTGATAGCCATAGTGTTATATTTTTGGGATGATAAGGTTTGTAATTACATTTTGTTCGTCAAAGTTTCGGATGGTTATAGATGCCTGATTTTCAAAAATCAATTTTAATCTTTTTTTTGTATTCTTCACTCCGATTCCTACACTTTTTTTATCGGGGTTGTATTGACCTGTATTTATAATGGTGATTTTCAGACTGTTTCTAAAAACTTTTGCAATAATTCGAACTTCACCTCCGTTGGCATTTTTGGAAATTCCGTGTTTAATGGCGTTTTCTACAAGTGTTTGCAGCATAAGTGGCGGGATACTAAACTCATAAGCTTTATCGTCGATGTTAAAGCTGTATCGAAGTTTTTCTTCAAAACGGGTTTTTTCCAATTCCAAATAATCTTCTACGGTTTGCAGTTCTTCTTCAAACGGGATAAGGCGTTTTTTTCCTTGTTGAATGGTTTTTCGGAGCAATCCGGAGAGTTTTACAATGTTTTCTTTGGCTTTTTCGGGATTTTCGGATATGAGGGCTTTAATGGAGTTCATGGAGTTGAAAATAAAATGAGGGTTAAGTTGGTTTTTTAATATGTTTAGTTCGTTTTCGATTAAAGCGTTTTGGAGTTCAAGGTTTTCAATTTCTCTGTTTCTTAATGAGAGAAAAAAGTTGTAGCTGAAGTAAATAGTTTGCCAGAACAAAATTAACAGACTCCAATTCAACAGAAATTGGAATTCTTCGGCCATGTCGAAAATAAAAGGGCGTTGAAAGATGATGTTTTCAATAAAATGATAGGAAATTACAAATAAAAATCCGCCCAGCAGACTTAGGAGAATGTTTCCGAAAAGTGTTTTAAAAATATTTTGCGAGAGCAAATGAAAACGAATAATGAAAAACCGGATTAGATGTGTAATTAAAATCCCGTTTATCCACACCCAAAGGAACACCACTACGGCTTTGCCGTCTATTGAACTTCCGTTTAAGCGGCTTTGAATAGCCGATACCAATGCAAATAAGAACCAGCCTAATATTTGAAATGTATAATAAAGCCCCTTTTTTTTGGTGATTTTAATTTTCAAGCACTTGCAGGTTTACTGTTGCTCAAATATAAAGCTATTTTAATGAATTTTTAAAATAATTGTATGTTTCGACTTGAGAGCGGATAAGCGGTTCGCCTTTTTTGGGTTTTACATACGGATTGGTTTGAAATTCATCTATAATTCGGGCTTTCTGATTGTCTTTAAGTTGAATTTCCAGAACTTTTTTTATCAGTTTTTTCAATTTTGAATCTTCAATAGGCACAGATACTTCTACTCGTTTGTCAAAGTTGCGGTGCATCCAATCGGCAGATGAGATGTATATTTTTTCGTCGCCGCCGTTTCCGAATATCATTACTCGAGAGTGTTCCAAAAATCTGTCCACAATGCTGATGGCTTTAATATTTTCGCTATATTTTTTTATACTGGGAACCAAACAGCATATACCTCTGATTATCAAATTTATTTTCACTCCCGCCCGGCTTGCCTGATATAGTTTTTTAATGATTTCGTCATCTTCCAAGTTGTTCATTTTTAAAATGATGTAGGCTTTTTTTCCTTGCTTGGCGTGCTTAATCTCGTTGTTGATGAGTTGAATAAATTTTCGGCGGGTGTTAAAGGGAGAAACAAGCAAGTGAGAATAACGGAAGGTTTTAAAGTTATTTTCAAAAAACTCGAACACTTTGGCAACTTCGTTAGTGATGTGTTTTTTTGCGGTAATAAAAGATATGTCCGTATAAATTTTGGCGGTGGATTCATTAAAATTTCCGGTGCCTATATGGGCATATAGTGCTGATTTTTTGTTTTCTTTACGTTTAATCAGAATGAGTTTGGAATGTACTTTTAATCCCGGGATGCCGAAAATTACTTTTACGCCTTCGTCTTGAAGTTTGTTTGCCCAATAGATATTGTTAGCTTCATCGAAACGAGCCCATAATTCTACTACGGCGGTTACTTTTTTACCGTTTTTCACGGCGTTAATCAAAGCATTGATAACTCTCGAATTTTGGGCTACGCGATAGAGGTTTATTTTTATTTCGGTAACATGAGGGTCAATGGCAGATTGTCTTAAAAATTCGATTAAGTAATAAAATTTTTGAAAGGGGTAGAACAACATAATGTCGTTCTTTTTTATCTGGTCGATTAAGTTTTGAGAATGGTCTATCATTTTGTGTTCAAGCGGAGGCAGAGGAGGGTTTAGCAATTCCGGGTGTCCTACGTCCGGAAAGTGCATAAAATCTTTGAAATTGTGGTATCTTCCGCCGGGAATAATGTTTTCCACGTCTGTTATTTTGAGTTTTTTCAGGATAAATTTCAATAAATCTTCGGGCATGGATTTGTCATACACAAAGCGAACGGGAGTGGCGGTTTTTCTGTTTTTCAAACTTTTTTTCAATTTATCCACCAGGCTTACGGAAATATTTTCGGTTACATCCAACTCGGCATCGCGGGTGAGCTTAATGGTATAGGCTTCTATTTTTTCGTAATGGAAATAAAAAAATATTTTATCGAATTGGCTTCGAATAACATCATCCAGCAATACAATGAATGTGTTTTCTTGTTCTTTAATAGCGAAAAAACGGGATACGTTGTCAGTAGGGATTTCAATGAGAGCGTATAACGGGTGTTTGTTTTTACACGACAGTTTAACGGCTAAATAGATAGATTTGTCTTTTAATACCGGAAAGTTTTTTTTCTCGTGAAGCATTATGGTAATGAGATAGGGGCGAACTTGTTCTACAAAAAAGTGTTCCACGGCGGTTTTTAATTCGGGACGATTGAGTTGTTGTTCATTGATAATAAAAACGTTGTGTTTTTCAAGTTCTTTGATGAGTTTTTGATAAGTAAATTCAAACCGGTTTTGCAACAAAAGGGTTTTCCGGGTAATTTCATGCATGATTTCGTGTGGGTCGAAATTTAATAGGGAGCGGGTTTTTTTGTTGAGTTGCATCATTCGTTTTACGGTAGCCACACGTACTCTGAAAAATTCGTCGAGATTGTTGGAAAATATTCCCAGAAACCGCAGGCGTTCAATTAGCGGATTTCTTTCGTCTTCAGCTTCTTGCATTACCCGTTCGTTAAAGGAAAGCCAACTGATTTCCCGGTTGATATATGGAAAATCTTTACTCATGAGAACAAAGTAAATTAAAAAAACGGCTTATTTGTTTTACCCGCGAGATTTTCTGTAAAGAAAAAGAAGTTTTTTAAAAGAAATGATTACACGGGATTTAAATTCCTTGTAAATTTACAAATTCTTTTTTGGGAGGAAGTTATGAGTAAAGCCAAAAGTGTAGCACTATTAGCCATAGGGAGAGGATTCAACGGGGTTTTGAATTTGATTTTATTGCCCTACATGGCTCGAGCTTTAGAGTATGAGGATTATGCCACTTATGGACAAGTTTTGCTTGTTACCGAAATAGCTTTGGTTTTAATAAATGTAGCTGCCAATCAATATATTTATGTGCTATTCTCAGAAAATAAATTCTCTAAAAAAAATATTGTTTTTAATGCTGTAATATTAAATATTATAT
>CAZLMS010000066.1:0-9168 GCA_964560645.1 uncultured Flavobacteriales bacterium
CTCTATTGCTTATAGTTTCGCTGTTTTCTTATACTAACGACACGTTGAAAACACAGAATCCGGAAATAAAAAAAGTTATTGATATAGTAGAAACAAAAGAACATATCAAAATACAAAAATCATCAAAGACAGTAGATGAGCGAGAACCTGTTTTCCGAAAAGATTTATCCTTAATAAAAACAGAAAGGCCGTGAACGCTATAAAAACAATTGTTTTTCTATTATTAGTTGTTGTGTCTTTTTCAGCTGTGGCACAGCCGGCTAATGATGATTGTCTAATGCTATAAATTTAAATAGTGGAGACCCTTGTGTAAACGGTACTACAGTAGGTTCCGGCTTGCAGGGAGGAGAATATCTTCGGAATTGTGTAGGAGGGGGGTTTAACCCTAATCAGTCTGTGTGGTATTCTTTTACGGCGGGGTCATCAACGGGAGGGATAATTATTTCCAATTGGACAGGTTGTTCAAGGGCAGCGATAACACTGTATGGGCCCTCTCCTTCTTGTGTACCGGGATTGCCTCAATATATAGGATGTTTAAGAATCAATTCATCTCCTTTTTATGTCTCTCTATCTTCTCTTGTTGTGGGGCAAACGTATTTGGTTCAAATAACTTACGATACCGGAGGCTCCTGTGGGTCTGGGACAAGCTTTTGCATCTCTTATACGGACGTTCCTAACGATGATTGTGCCAATGCCACTACATTAACGGTAGGAACAAATCAATGCAGTTCCGCACTTCCTTTTTCATCTATGGATATGTGTACCATTAATTATTCCAGTCTTTCTGAAACCGGAAATTTGTGGTACAGGTTTACAGCTACCAACGACAGTATGGTTTTAAACATATTTGATATAGCGCAGACTTCGGGTGCATATATTTCTGCAGAGATATATGGACCTTTTGCCCCCGGAGGGGGATGTGGTAGCGGCTGCTCAATGTATATGCAAAGTATTCCGTTATTTAATATTATTCCTCCTTTTATTTTGCCAAAGGATCCCGGAGAATTTGAACTTTTAACGGGGTTAAGTGTAGGAAGCGATTATTTAATTGCCATACAAAACAACTCTTCCGGCGGCCTTAATGACAATTTTTGCATCGGAGTCCATGAACCGGCAAGCAATTCTACTCCACAAAAGCCTGCTTTAATAGATAATTGCGGAACCACATTTAACGGTGTTTCAGAAGGCGGTTATTGGGATAGCGGCTGTGGTACTAAAAGAGCAGACTTGGACTGTGATGGGGATAATGATGCCTCATTTGTATTTAACAATCCTTCTTGGTTCTATTTTTGTGCTACAAGCGCCGGCACATGGAATGTTCAATTTGATGTGGGGTCTTGTGTTTTGGGATATGGTACTCAAATGTCTATACTCAGAGGTCCTGCCACGGCATTTACTTCTATCGAAGAAGCTCCAAGCCCTTCTGCTCCTTCTTCTTCATGGACATCCTCCAATTTTGCCGTTGCGTCGGGAGAGTGTATTTATTTAGTCGTTGACGGTTTTGCAGGGGATGCTTGTAATTACAGTTATGTGCTCACTAATGTAACCGGCGGTTGTAATTTGCTGCCTGTAGAACAATCCTTCTTTGATGCTGTTTTGCAAGACGGAAAAGTAATTATTCAATGGGAAACAGCTTCGGAACTTAACAACGACTATTTTATAGTGGAACGATCTAAAGACGGAGAATTTTTTGAACCCGTAGGAGAGAGAAAGGGGCAAGGTACATCTTCCTTGCCCACCCAATATTACATGTTAGACACCTCTCCTTACGGCGGGGTTTCTTATTATCGTTTGAAGCAAGTAGATTTTGACGGAACAGAAGAAATTATTGGAATCAAGCGGTTATATAATCCGTCAGAGGAAAAAATTGACGTAAATATTAAAGCAAATCCCTTTTCTCGAGAACTCATTATCAATATTAACGGATATCAAGAAGATAAATGTTCTACCGGAAGCTTAAAGATATATGATGTCTCGGGAAATTTAGTTTATGAATCTTCTCATGCCTTTAACTCAATGGAAAATACGCTTTCTGTAAATACAAATCATATAGCAGAAGGGATTTACATGGTGTCTTTTGCTTTCAATAATACACTATATACTTCTAAAATCGTAATCCGTTAGAACGGCAAATCATCAGGTTCGTCGGTAGGGAGCGGCGGCCGGTCAAAAGTGTCGGTTGAGTCCGTTTCTGCCGTTGGGGTGCTGTTTCCTTTTTCTATTCTCCACGCTTGCAGGTTTACGTAATAACGTCCGTTATATTCATTTCCGCGCAGGTTAAAATGCACCGTTACTTCATCTCCGGGCTTGAGGTTTTGCAGCATTTCGGTTTTTTCTTTTATGCATTCAAATTTTAAATGTTGCGGATAATCCTCTTGGGTGGTAACCACAAATTCTTGTTTGTAAAACCCGCTGTCGAATTTTTGCAAGTCAAAAATTTCTTTAACAATTCCTTTTACGTCCATAATGTTTTCAGTTATAATTAAATGATAATAAAACTTTCCAAGCCTCTTCCACTTTGTTTTCTTCCAACAGTCGTTTGGCTAATAAATGCAACTGTTCTTCTAATTTTTCGGGGGCGTTTTCATATTCTTGAAACAAATCGCTTAATTCCAAAAGCTTATATTCATTTACGGAAGTTTCGTCGGGCAGTTGGGCAATATTGCCCAACTGCCCCAAGTTGTTCCCCGTAAGTATTTTACTGTTGCGAATTTCCGCCGGAATATTATCCACTCCTATTCCTCTTTCTCTCAATGGTTTTTCCACTTCAAAAAGTGCATCACCAAAAGCTTTGCAGTACCAATTTCCACCCAAACGTCCTACCAGCCTTGCTTTCTGCGGGTCTATTTGTCCTTGGTCATTTAAAATTCGCTCGTCAATATGTACTCTTAACACTTGGCAGACAACCAAATTTCCGGCGCCGCCTTCTTCACCTAAAGGATATACCGCCTCCACACTGCATTCCAATTGAAAAGGAGATTCTTTCACTCTCGGCGGTTTTACCACTTCAGAAGGCAATTCTGTTAATCCTGCTTTTTTAAACTCGTTTACCCCTTTCGGATATTCCGTGCTTGATAAAGAAACTTGCTGCACCATGTCATAGGTAACAGCGTTGATTACTACTTCATGTACTTCTTTGGCGTTTTCCAGCGTGTGTTTAATAGTATTATTCCGAACCCGGCGGGCAGGGGAAAAAATGGCTATCGGAGGATTAGCTCCGAAAACATTAAAAAAACTAAAAGGGCTCAAGTTTACGTTGCCTCTGTCGTCTATACTGCTTACCAGCGCTATGGGACGGGGTGCCACACCACCCAACAAATAACCGTGCAATTTGGCTACAGGGATCTCCTCAGGATTTATTGTAATCATTTTTTCGTTTATTTTTCATTTGTTAAAAATGCGGTCAACGGGCTACTTGCTTCGGCTTTTACAGACACGCCTCCCAAACCCGCCTTGTAAGCGGCTCTTCCTGCTTCAACTGCCTGTTTAAAAGCCTTTGCCATTTCTACCGGGTTATTGCTTACGGCAATAGCCGTATTTACCAAAACGGCATCTGCTCCAATTTCCATGGCTTTTGCCGCATCAGAAGGCGAACCGATTCCGGCATCTACTACTACCGGAACCGTGCTTTGCTCTATAATAATTTCCAAAAAATCTATACTTCGAAGACCTTTGTTGCTGCCGATGGGCGCTCCCAACGGCATAACCGCCGCCGTTCCGGCGTCTTCCAGCTTTTTGCAAAGTACCGGGTCTGCATGTACATACGGTAATACTACAAATCCTTTTTTTACCAACTCTTCTGCTGCTTTCAATGTTTCTACAGGGTCGGGCATTAAATATTTAGGGTCGGGGTGAATTTCCAGTTTTATCCAATTGGTTTCCAATGCTTCACGGGCAAGTTCCGCGGCAAAAACGGCTTCTTTGGCATTTCGAACCCCGGATGTGTTTGGCAATAAATTTAATCCGTCAATATTCAGATATGAAAGAATATCATCCTCGGGATTTTCTGTTTTCACCCGACGAAGCGCAACCGTAGTGAGTTCCGAACCGGATGCTTCTATGGCTTGTTTCATTATAGTTAATGAGCCGAATTTTCCGGTACCGGTGAAAAGGCGTGATTGAAATGTTTTATCTGCAATTTTTAAAGGCATTCTTTTGTCTTTTTTAAAAACTCTTTGGCTATTTCAGGGTTTTCCGTAATTGCAGATGAAACCGCAACTCCGTAAACTCCGTTTTTGAGCAAATTTACAACATCTTTGGGTTGAATACCTCCTATGGCAAAAACAGGAATGTTTTTTTTATTCATGCGAAGTTTTTCCGTTATGGCTTTGTATCCTTCCATGCCCAAAACGGGGCTGAGATTATTTTTGGTTGTGGTAAATCTCAAAGGACCTAATCCTATATAATCTGCTCCTTGGCTGATTTGATATATTACGTCTTCCCATGTGTTTGCCGTTCCGCCGATAATTTTTTTTTGACCTAATATTTTTCTTACTTCTTTTACGGGCATATCATTTAATCCTACGTGTACACCATAGGCGTTTATTGATTTTGCTACAAAAGGGTTGTCGTTGATTGTGAGTTTTACTTGATGATGGTCCGTAATTTGTTTTACGTTCCGGGCAATTTCCAATAATTGGTCAGAATCAATATTTTTTATTCTTAACTGTATCCATTTTACGCCGTTAGAAATGGCTTGCAGGGTTTTTTCGGTTAAAAATGATTGGTCTTTACTGTCCGGCAAAATATAAATAAGGCGTTCTAATTTATTGAAAATCATACCAGTTTCTTTTTCTTGAAAGTTTTAAATCTTGCAGTACAGGCGATTTTACGTTAATATCAATCGTGTAGCTTTTGCGATTTCCGAAAGGCACAATATTAAAGTTCATTTCCCAGCAGTGTAAATCCCTGTAAAAGTGCAGCGTAGTATAGGTAACCTTTTTTGACGTAAAATCATATCCGGTAGTATATCCGATTTTCCATTTCGGTGTAAGTTTTAAATCTCCGTTTAGCATCATGGAATTTGTAACAGATTGGCCTACATAGTTGTTGGAATATCGCAAACTGTATCGAACAAAAATATTCCAAGGTACCGTAAAATCCACATAAGCTTCGGGGTTGTCTTGTATCATTTTCAATTCGTCGGGATTGGCATTTCCGGAAATTTTCTTTTTACTTTTCGAATGGCTTTTCAGATTAAAAGAAAGTCCTATCTGAGCAGATGTAAGCGTAGCGATTTTTCCGTTTGTATTTAATAACCATTCATTGTAATTTACCCCCGAATTATTATTGTAAGAATAGGGATTGTATGTGGCAGAAACTTGCAGTTTAAAATTGTTCAAAACCGTTGTCCATACAGAAAGCGTCAAAGGCGACAAGTTTAAGGAGTCTGCAAAAATGTTGTAAGTTGTATTTATTCTTAGTCCGTCGAGGAGCGAAACTTTTTGAATAGACTCCGAGGAGTCTTTGTTGGTTTTAATTTTCATTTCCAAACTGTTTAGCAGATTTATACCGATATTGCCGGCTTCTGTTTTAGAACCTCCGCCAAATACCGTGTTTTCAAAAAATGAATATTCTGCCGTATTTCCCAAAGAATCTACCACCGATGTGTAAAAATCTCTTTTATCTATATCCGGTTGGTAATTAAAACTTAAGGAAGGTGTTAATACATGTCGCATCGCCAGTATTTTCCGGCTTTTAAAAGTATACATTCCGTATATTTTGGTTGTAGCGTTGGCGTTGAATGTAAGCGAACGGGTAGATTTAAATTGTCTTAAAGTATCGGTTATCAATGTTTTGGATTCGGAATCCCAATATTTTTGATAGGTTTCGAGATACCACTTTTCGGAATATGTTGCCACAGGGTTTATTTGTATATATTTCAACATCTTGAAAGAAGTTTGTACAGGCAGAGTGTGTTGCATGCCATTTTTTACTCTTTCATAAGTTTGAGGGTTTTTCAGTTCATACTCTTTTGCCGTGAGTCTGTTTACAAGATTTCCCGTATAGCTCATTCCTATTTTCTCGTACCAACGGGTTTTACCTACCGGGTTTTTTCGTTTAAAAGGAAAAATTCTAACCATGTTTACGGTGGCTTGCGGCAAGGTAATATTTACGGTGGTATCTACATTGTTTTGATTATGATTGGCGTTGATATTCAATGAAAAAGGAGAGTTTGGAATTTTTAGAAAATAAGTAATGTTGGATTTAAATTGATTGGATAAATAGTTTTGTGAAGTGGTATTGAAATTATTTCTGAAGTTGTTAGCAGAACCGGCGTTTACATCAGCACTAAAAGTACTGTTTGGTCGGGCTTTAGGGTCTTGGTTGTGTCTCCATTTTACAAAAAAGTTCTTGGTTTCCGAATAATCGGGAAAGTCTTTTTCGCCTCTTTTGAAAACAGAATAACTTACATCTACTCCTCCGTTAAATTTGTAGCGTTTTTTGTAATTACTTACCACTCTCGACCCCCAGCTTCCTCTGGAATAAATGTCTCCTAAAAAACTCACATCCATATAATCATTTACAGACCAGTAATATCCGCCGCTGTTTAAGAAAAAGCCCAAACCCGGAGATTGTCCGTAGGTAGGCAAAACTATTCCGCTTGAGCGTTCCTTTTGATTCGGGAAATAACCAAACGGCACTGCCAAAGGTGTGGGTATGTCTGCTATAGCCAGATAGGCAGGACCGGTAATAATTTTATCGTCCTTAATAATTTTCAATTTGGATGCCTGTATATAAAAATGCGGATTTTCTTCTAAATTACAAGTGGTGTATTTCCCTTTGTAAATATACAGTATATCATCGCTCACGGTTTTCACTTGTTCTCCGTGAATGTATCCGTCTCCTTCCTGGGTAAGAGCATGAGTAATTTTTCCTTTTTTCGTATCAAAATTGTAGCGCATGGTTTCACTGGAAAAACTTTGTCCGTTCTCCTCAAAAACAGGTTTTTGAACAAGATTTCCGGCAGAATCAAGCCTTCCTTCTGCAAACACTTCATTTTTCTTTAAATCAAGCATAATAAATGCAGCATTTAATTTCGTTTGTTGATAAGAAACTTCGGCGTTTCCATACAAAAAAACTTTTTGTTCGGGAATGTTAAAAACCATAGAATCTTTGGCAGAATATTCCACTATGTCATTTATTCCGCTTTGATTTTTAGGCACATTGTTTGGTATAGAATCGTTTTGAGCACAGGTTTGCCGAACATCGGAAAACATTAAAATTATTAACAATTGAGCGTGAATTAAATATGTTTTAACGGAAATGTGTCGCAAGGCAGATTATTAAATTTGCGTATATTGGAAAAAACATGCCAAAGCTAATATTTTTAAATAAACTCTCGAATGCAAAGATGAATGTAAACGTAAAAAGTCGGGCTTTATTGGTTTTATGCATGATTTTGGTTGCCTTTAAAGCCGCGCCGCCTAAAAAAGAATTTAAAGGACTCAAAAAGGTGGTAATTGATGCCGGACACGGAGGTCATGATACCGGTTGTCTCGGGTCTTTTTCCAGAGAAAAAGACGTGGCGCTTGCCATTGCGTTAAAATTGGGGGAATACATTCAAAAAAATTTTCCTGATGTAGAAGTAATTTTTACGAGAGACAAAGATGTGTTTATCGGTTTGGATGAGCGGGCAAAAATTGCCAACAGCAAACAAGCCGATTTGTTTATTTGCATTCATGCTAATTCGGGCAGTCCGGCTGCTTACGGAAGTGAAACCTATGTGATGGGGCAACACAAATCAGAAGCCAACCTTAATGTTGCCAAGCGGGAAAATGCTTCTATTTTGTTGGAAGAAGATTATGAACTGAAATACGACGGATTTGACCCCAACTCCCCCGAATCATATATTGCTCTTTATCTTATGCAGAGTGCATTCTTGAACCAAAGTTTAAATTTTGCTTCTAAAGTTCAGGAACAATTTAGAAAACTCGGGCGAAGAGACCGAGGCGTAAAGCAAGCCGGTTTTTTGGTGCTATATAAAACCACTATGCCAAGTGTTTTGATTGAAACCGGTTTTTTAACCAACAAAGAAGAAGAAAAATTTTTGAACGATAAAGCTAATCAAGAAAAAATGGCCGGTGCTATTTTTACGGCGTTTAAGGAATACAAAAACGAACTTGATAAAATCACTCAAGCAGCTCTTAATGAAGAAGAGAAAAAAGAGCATTCCGAAAAAAAAGAAGGACATCAAAACCCCGAGTTATATACCTATAGCCATAAAGAAAATCAACCGGAAGCGAAACAACAAAATTCCCCTGCAAAAAATAAAGAATCCGAAAAAGGAATAGTTTTCCGGGTACAAGTGTTATCATCAAGCAATATGCTGGAAATCAATAAAAAGAACTTTAAAGGATTAGAGCCCGTTTACGAATATATGATGAACGGACGCTATAAATATGCTGTCGGAAATGAAACTTCATACGAAAAAGCATTAAAATTGCAAGAAGAAGTAAAGAAAAAAGGATTTAAAGATGCTTTTTTGATTGCTTTTAAAGATGGAAAACGAATTTCCGTGAAGGAAGCCAAAGAACTTCTAAATGAAAATTAAAAAAGAACTTATCATAGGATTTTTAATGCTTGTTGCTATAGGGCTGGGGATTTACGGCTTTTATTTTCTTAAAGGGCAAAACTTTTTTCAAGAGCAAAAAATATATTATGCTGTTTATGAAGATGTTGCCGGGCTTACTAACAATGCTATGGTTCAAATAAACGGCCTTCCCGTAGGAAGTGTGGACCGAGTGGACTTTGTGCCTGATAACAGCGGAAAACTTTATGTAGCATTTAATATCACGCATCCCAACGTAAAAATTCCCAAAGAATCTGTAGCACGAATTGTAAGCTTGGATTTAATGGGAACTAAAGCAATTTCCATAGAGCTTAACAAATCATCTTCGGAATACCATCAACCGGGCGACACGTTAATTTCTGCCGTTCAAAACTCTTTACAAGAGGAAGTAAACGCACAAGTATTGCCGTTAAAAGAAAAAGCGGAAGAGCTTATTGCGAGTATGGACTCTGCCGTAACCATTGTACAAATGGTTTTAAACAAAGACGCCCGTGAAAACCTTTCTAAAAGCTTTGAAAGCATCAAAAGAGGTATCGAAACATTTGAAACCACATCTTTGCGATTAGACACTATGATTGCCAGTGAAAAACAACGAA
>CAZLMS010000067.1:0-9124 GCA_964560645.1 uncultured Flavobacteriales bacterium
CTATTATTTCTTCCTTTATTTTCAGCGGGTTTGTTTCTTCTTTTTTACTGATAATCTTAAACTTTAAATGGAAAATAAGCATGCACACCACTGCTATGGGTGCGTTAATAGGATTATTATTTTTAATATCCCGGATTTTTATGACTAATGTTTTCGGGCTTATGATAATAGTTATTATGGCAGGCGGATTAGTGGGATATGCCCGCCTATATTCAAAACAACACTCGGAAGGAGAGGTATATGCAGGATTTTTGGTAGGATTCGTTGCCGAAATTTTATCTGTAATTATACTGGCTATATGAATATTAGCAAGGTTTGTGAAATTGTTTGGGAAAAAATTCCCGAAAAAATTATTCCCGTAAGCGGAGGAAGCATCAATCAAACTTTTAAAGTTCTTTTCCCAGAGAAAACTTTGTTTGTAAAAGTTAATCATACCGGAAAATATCCCGAAATGTTTGAAAAAGAAAAAAACGGACTGCTTTTAATTGCCCGAACCAACAGCGTCAGAACTCCAAAACCTATTTATATTCATCATTATACCGACGGATACAGTTATTTCTTCATAGAATACATTGAAAAAGGATTAGCTTCGACTTATTACTATCGTCAATTAGGTGAAAATTTGGCAAAAATGCACCGCCACAGTAATAAATATTTTGGGTTAGACGAAGATAATTATATAGGTTCTATTCCTCAAAAAAACAGTTGGAACAAAAATTGGGTTACTTTTTTTATCGAAAACAGGGTTTCTCCCCTTTTTCAGCAGGCATACGACACCGGTTATTTCAACTCCAATGATGCTAAACATTTAGAACAATTATACCGAAACCTTCACAATATTTTTCCAAAGGAAAAACCGGCTTTGATTCACGGTGATTTATGGTCGGGAAATACGATGCCGGATGCTAATGAAAACCCCGTAATATATGACCCTGCCGTTTATTACGGTCACAGGGAAATGGATTTAGCTATGACTAAATTGTTCGGAGGATTTGCTCCGGAATTTTACTATTCTTATCAAAATGCTTTTCCTTTGGAAAAGGGCTTTGACGAACGTGCAGACATATATAATTTATATCCTTTGCTAGTTCACGTATTGCTTTTCGGATTTAGCTACGTGTCGGATGTAAAACGAATTATCCGTAAATTTTAAAGATACTGTTTAAGTTTCCGGGTAGCTATATCACGCCTCAATATGCGCAATGCCTTTTCGCGTATTTGGCGAATGCGTTCTCTTGTAAGTTCCATGTGAGAAGATATTTCATCAAGAGTCATGGGCGGATAACCGTTTAACCCAAACGACATACGTATAATTTCAGCTTCGCGAGTTTTCATTTTGCTTAAAACACTTTCAATGTCTTGCTGCAAAGACTCGTGAATAAGTTTACTGTTAGGCGCATAATTGCTCTCGGAAGGCAAAATATTTAACAAATTGTTTTTTTCATCATCATCTTGTGTCATGGGAGCATCTACAGAAATTTGTTTTTGGGAATATTTCAACAAGTCTTTAACCAAATCTTCGGGCATTTCAAGAAGTTCGCTCAACTCTTCGGCAGTGGGCATTCTTTCGTGTTGTTGTTCCAGTTCGGATGCTTTTCTTGCCACTTTTTGAATTGCACTTACTTTATTTAAAGGCAGTCTAACTACGCGGGAATGTTCTGCTATTGCCTGCATAATACTTTGTCGAATCCACCAAACGGCATACGATATAAATTTAAACCCTTTGGTTTCATCAAATCGTTTTGCGGCAGTTATTAAGCCTATATTCCCTTCGGCTATAAGATCTTCCAGCGTAAGTCCGTTTCCTTGATATTGTTTGGCAACACTGATTACAAACCTCAAATTGGCTTTTACCAATTTGTTTAAGGCTCGCTCGTCTCCTTGTTTAATTCTTTTAGCCAACTCCACTTCTTCGTCGGCTGTTATCATTTTTTCTTTAGATACATTGCTTAAATACAAATCGATAGATTTGCTTCCCCGTTGTGTGAGTTGCTTGGTAATTTTCAACTGCCTCATAAAACTTGATTTAAATTTAAGCCAAGTTAAACGAAGGTTTGTCGAAAAGGTTTCTTTTTTTATCGAAAAAATTGTTTTTTTATTTTGACAACGCTATTAAAGTTGTTCAAAACTTTTTCACACCGTAATTTCCTCAATGAAGCATTAACCCTCTTTCCACATTCATTCACTCCAAAGAGTGTTCTATAATTTGACCGAAGCGATAGATATCTTCAAACGAGTTATACAATGGCACCGGAGCTACCCTAATCACATTAGGCTCTCTCCAATCGGCTACCACGCCTTTTTTTGAGATAGTTTCAAAAAGGGTTTTTCCTTGTCCGTGCGTTAAAATAGACAATTGACATCCGCGTTCATTTTCCTGTTCGGGTGTAATGACTTCAAAATTCACCTTATTGCTTCTCGAACTAATGTCTTTCAATATAAAATCCAAATATCCCGTGAGTTTTTTGCTTTTCTCCCGCAATTGTTGCATATTGGTTCTGTTGAAAATTTTCAATGAGGCTTTATGACAAGCCATAGATATTACCGGAGCATTACTCAATTGCCACGCCTCCGCCGTAGGCATGGGTTTAAATTGCGGTTCCATTTTAAATCTGACACTTTTATCATGTCCCCACCAACCTGCAAAGCGAATTAAATCGGTGTTTTTACAATGTTTTTCATGCACAAAAATACCGGAAACCCCTCCCGGTCCCGAATTCAAATATTTATAAGAACACCAAGCGGCAAAATCCACTTCCCAGTCATGTAATTGCATGGGAATATTTCCTGCAGCATGTGCCAAATCAAAACCGGCATAAGCACCAACCTTGTGTGCAGCCTGAGTAATCGATTTCATATCAAACACCTGACCGGTGTAATAATTCACACCTCCCATCATTACAAGCGCTAAACTATCGGCATTATCTTCTATTGCCTGAAGCACATCTTCTAATCTAACCGTATATTCTCCTTCTCTCGGGTAAACTTCTATTATAGCGTCCTCCGGATTATATCCGTGAAATTTCACTTGACTTTGCAAAGCATACCGGTCGGAAGGAAAAGCTTTTGCTTCACACAATATTTTATATCTTTTACCTGAAGGGCGATAAAAACTTACCATTAAAAGATGAAGATTGGTAGTAAGCGTATTCATTACGACTACTTCCGAAGGTAATGCTCCTACTATTTTAGAAAGCGGTTCTGCAAACCATTCGTGGTATGAATACCATGGGTTTTTTGCTTTAAAATGTCCTTCCACCCCCCATTTAGCCCAATCATCGAGTTCTTGCTGAATGTATTCTTTGGTTTGCTTAGGTTGTAAGCCTAAAGAATTGCCCGTAAAATACAACACGTTTTCAGTAAAATCGGGAAAATAAAATTCATTTCTGAATGACTTCAATACATCTTCTTCATCCATTTTTTTTGCAAAAGCCGGAGAATTTTCAAACTTCATAAAACAAGACTTTTAAATTTGTGGTAAAATTAACGAAATCAAAAGATGAAAAAAGGAAATTCGGAAAAATTATATCAAGAAGCCCTGTCTTATTTTCCGGGCGGAGTTAATTCTCCCGTGAGAGCTTTTAAGAGTGTAGACGGCACTCCATTGTTTATTACTAAAGGACGTGGAAGCAAAATAACAGATGCCGACAACAATGAATATATCGACTTTTGTTGTTCTTGGGGACCTTTAATTTTAGGGCATGCCAATGAAAAAGTAATACTTTCAATAATTGAAATTGCTATTAACGGCACCTCTTTCGGGGCTCCCACTATTCAAGAAAACAGATTGGCAGAACTTATTTTAAAAAATCATCGCTATATTGAAAAAATTCGGTTTGTAAGTTCCGGAACAGAAGCGGTAATGAGTGCCATTCGATTAGCTCGCGGATATACTAACAGAAACAAAATCGTAAAATTTGAAGGTTGCTATCACGGACATTTTGACGGAATGTTGGTAAAAGCCGGAAGCGGATTGGCTACTTTTGGAACATCAAGCAGCGCAGGAGTTCCCGAAAATTATTCAAAAGAAACTTTGGTAGCGGAGCTCAATAATACAGAAAGCGTAGAAAAACTTTTTGAACAATATGGTAATGATATAGCCGGCGTTATTATTGAACCCGTGCCAGCCAACAACGGTCTGTTATTACAAGACCGGTCTTTTTTAACATTCTTGCGAGAAATAACTCAAAAACACGGTTCGCTGTTGATTTTCGATGAAGTAATTTCCGGGTTTCGAGTAGGATTTGAAGGTGCCAGCGGATATTTTAACATCCAACCGGATATTATTACTTTCGGAAAAATTATCGGCGGCGGGCTTCCTGTTGGAGCTTTCGGGGCTTCAAAAGAAATTATGAGCCATATAGCTCCCGAAGGAAATGTCTATCAGGCAGGAACATTATCGGGAAATCCCGTGGCAATGGCTGCAGGAATTGCCCAGCTTTCACAATGTCTTGCTCCCCACTTTTACGAAAATTTAGAAACAAAAACCAAACACTTGGCAAACAGTATAAACGAATACGCCGAGAAAAAAAACTATGACTTCCATATTCAAAGTATTGCCTCCATTTTTTGGCTTGCTTTTACTAAAAACCGTATATCTAAAGCATCGGATATTGCCCCGGAAAGCATGGAAAAATTTAAAAAACTATACTCCTTTTTATTGGACAACGGAATATATCTTGGTCCTTCGGGTTATGAAGTTGGGTTTGTTTCCGCTGCTCATACCGATGCCGACATAGATTATGCCATTGAAACTTTCAAAAAAGGCTTGGATTTTGTATTAGGAACGTGATGAAATATTTCAAAATACAAGTTTATTATTCTGAAGACTCTCCTTGGAAAGATGTTTTTATTCAAGAATTGGCTAATTGCGGTTTTGAAAGTTTTGAAGATGTTGATGAAAAACATTTCAACGCCTTTATTCCCGAAAAACTGTTTGATGAAAAAGCAATTGAAAAACTTCAATCTGAATTTCAAGAAACTTTTCCGTTTTCATGGAACAAAGAGATTATTCTCCCGGTTAATTGGAACGAAGAATGGGAAAAAAATTTCTCTCCTATTTTTATTGAAAACCAATTACTGATTCGCGCCCCTTTCCATTCTGCAGAAAAAAATTTCCGGCACGAAATTGTTCTTAACCCTAAAATGGCTTTCGGCACAGGGCATCATGCCACCACCTATTTAATGGCTAAAAACATGCTAAGCGAACAGTTTGAAAACAAATCAGTGTTAGACATGGGATGCGGCACGGGAGTGTTAGCTGTTTTAGCCAAAAAACTCGGAGCAAAATCGGTTACGGCAATTGACATAGACCATTGGGCTTATGAAAACACCCTCGAAAATATCACACTAAATCATTTAAATATAGAAGATTTTGAAGTTTTGGAGGGCGGACAAGAGGCTATTCCTGACAAAACATTCGATTTTATACTGGCTAACATCAACTTAAACGTGCTCACGGAACAAATTCCTTTGTATTATTCACATTTAAATCCAAACGGATTATTATATTTGAGCGGAATATTATCTTCAGATGAAAATAAAATATCATCCGTACTAAAAAAACATAATTTTAAAATTATTGACACTGAAATTCTAAATAACTGGTTGTTTATCAAATGCAAAAAACAATAAAATACCTTCTCGTTATTTGCGGCTTTATTTTTACTTTTTCTGCCGAGTCGCAAAACATTAAAGAATTTTCCACCGATTCGGTAAAATTCTACGAAGAAATGAAATCCTTTTTGGAAGGCGCAAGAAAAAAGGAAGGAAAAGCATTGATGGAAGAATTTATGACAATATGGTACGGCGGTATATTTACCGAACGGGAAAGAAACGACGTGTACGACATCACCAACTTCATGATTTCAAAGAAAATGCAACCTTTTCCCGAGTTTAAAAGTTATCTTTTTTCTCTCATGTCGTTCTTTAAAAGTAACTTACCGGAAGAAAGTTTTAAAACATGGAATCGAATCTTAAAAAAACTTATCAATAGTGGAAATAAAAAAGACTTTACCAATTTCCTCGAATTTTCCAATGCTTTATTTGAAGAAAATGCGATTTACCAATCGGCTTCCGTTACATGGAAAGTAAGACCGGCATCATTTTCATTTGAGTATAAAGAACAACCGTTTTTACAATTTGAAACCGAAATTGATTTGATTTGCCTTTCTAAAGGAGACAGTGCGGTAATTTATGGAACAAAAGGTACTTATTATCCTCTGGAGCAACTTTGGAAAGGAGAAGGAGGTGTTGTTACATGGGAACGCGCCGGTTTTGACAGACAAGACGTGTATGCCGAATTAAGCACTTATGAAATAAAAGTAAAAAGCCCTTCTTACAAAGCTAAAGACGTTGTATTTCACAACAATTTTTATTTTTCCCATCCCTTAAAAGGACGTATCGAAGAAAAAGTTTTGGCTAACGTTACACCTGAAAATGCTACTTATCCGAGATTTTACTCTTATGACAAACGAATTATCATCAAAGATTTATACAAAAATGTGGACTATGACGGCGGTTATGCTCAAGAAGGAGGAAAGTTTAAAGGCAGCGGTACCAAAGAAGAACGCGCCCGTTTAATTTTTAATTGGGAAAATGAACCCCTCCTCATTGCCGAATCCGAATCTTTTAGTATTCGAGAAGAAAAAATTTCATCGGAAAGAACCAAAATTTACATTCAAATAGATGAAGACTCCATTGTTCATCCGGGAGTGAAGCTCAACTTTTTACCGAAAAGCCGCATTCTAAGCCTTTACCGACCTGAAGAAGGTATCGGAAAAACACCTTTTTTCGACTCCTATCATCAAGTAGATATGTACTTCGAGGCTCTTTATTGGAAAATAGACGACCCTGTTATGGAAATTAAGCCTTTGGCAGGGTCTACTAACAAAAAAGCATTTTTTGAATCTACTAATTTCTTTCAGCAAGCGAGGTATGATAAACTTCAAGGAATTGATGCCGTTCACCCGTTGGTTAGAATAAGGATGTGTATCCGAAAACTGGGCTACGATGAATTTTACGTGGACGAACTGGTAAAATGTATGAAGTTGCCCCCTACTCAAATTCGTCCGTTATTGCTTCGATTATCTTTTATGGGATTTGTGTTTTATGATTACGATGCCGACTTTGTAAGAGTAAATCCCAAATTATATCACTATGTAAACGCCCGCGCCCAAAAAGAAGATTACGACGTGATTGCATTCCATTCCAACGTAAAAGGCGAAGAACCTAATGCCACTATTAATCTGCTTAACTTTGACATGACCATTCGAGGAGTAAAAAATGTATTGCTCAGTGACTCTCAAAAAGTATATATCTTTCCCAAAGAACGAAGAGTTGTTTTAAAGAAAAATCGAGATTTCACTTTCGACGGAATTGTGAATGCCGGAAAATTTGAATTTTACGGAAGCAATTATGAATTTTCATACGACAATTTTAATATTAACATGCCTGTGATAGACTCCCTCGTTATATGGGCAAATACCGACAAAAAAGATGAATACGGAAACCGATTGGAACGAAGAGTTAAAACCGTAATTCAATATCTTAAAGGAGATTTACAAATTGATGGTCCGGGAAACAAATCGGGAATTATTCCCAATCCGCATTTACCGGAATTTCGTTCTCATAAAGACTCTTACGTGTTTTACGACCGTCCCTCCATTCAAAAAGGAGTGTATGACCAAGACAAATTCTATTTCCATCTAAAACCGTTTACCTTCGATTCTCTGGTAAGCTTCGACAATAAATCCGTGCAACTGGAAGGTACACTTACCTCTGCAGGCATCTTTCCCGACTTTGAAGAAAAACTTAGAGTAATGCCCGATTATTCTTTGGGTTTCTCCCGTCCCACTCCTCCCGACGGATTTGAAATGTACGGAGGTAAAGGAAAATATTTTAATGAGATAAGCTTAAGTCATAAAGGATTAAAAGGTAACGGACGGCTGGAATATCTCACTTCCACTACCGAATCTAAAGAGTTTTTCTTTTATCCGGATTCTACCAATGCCATGGCAGATAATTTTGTAATTGAAGAACAGCCTGCAGGTGTTCAATATCCTCCTACTTCTGCAAAAGATGTATATATCCATTGGGAACCTTACAATGATGTCTTGACAGCCAAAACAATTGATGTACCCTTTTCTTTATATGACGGAACAAAACTTACCGGAGAATTATACTTACGCCCCACAGGACTTACCGGTAAAGGACTTTATCGCTTTAAAGATGCCGAAATGGAATCCAACTTGTATGATTTTAAATTTAGCGAATTTTTTGCCGATACCGCCGATTTCCGTCTTAAATCGCTGGAAGAATCCGTGTTGTCTTTTTCCACCACAAACGTAAAAGCCCATGTAGATTTTAAAGAACGAAAAGGCGTGTTCCATTCCAATAGCGGGGGTTCACTCATAGATTTTCCCGTGAACCAATATGTGTGTTACATGGAAAAATTTACCTGGTACATGGATAAAGAAGAAATTGAGTTAGGTGCCGAGCAAGTTGCGGAAGAAGGAGCTGCCGATGTAAAATTAGAAGGTTCTAAATTCATCTCTACCCATCCCGAACAAGACTCTTTAAGCTTTTATTCCCCGAAAGCCAAATATGATTTAAAGAAAAACATCATTACTGCCCAAGACGTAAAATATATTCCTGTGGCAGATGCACAAATATATCCCGACAGCGGATTGGTTATTATACGGAAAAAAGCCAAAATGGATCCGCTTAAAAATGCAGAAATCATAGCCAACAGCATTACAAAATATCACAAAATATACAATGCCAATGTAAACATCGCCGGACGATTAAAATACAAAGCTTCCGGAACATATCAATACAAAGACGAAAACAGCCAAATACAAGAAATTTTGTTTGAAGATATTTCCATAGATACTACTTACCAAACCGTTGCTGAAGGTGAAATCCCCAAAGAAAGAGGTTTTACACTCAGCCCGTATTACGACTATTACGGAAAAGTGATTTTACAAGCTAATAACCGTTACTTGGTATTTGACGGAAACTGTAAAATTGCCCACGAATGCGATTACGTACCCAAAAACTGGTTCTCTTTCAAAGCAGAAATAGACCCCGAAGAAATCTACATTCCCATAGACAGCAGCTTACA
>CAZLMS010000068.1:0-9044 GCA_964560645.1 uncultured Flavobacteriales bacterium
AATATTCCTCGTTCTTCCGATATTTTGATTACGGAATTGCATACAAATCATTGCGAGGCAAAGAAAAAATACCGGACAATCATTTCGGCGACCATTTTGTCTCTGCCAACTTTAACCTCAACGGCGTTATCAATGTAACGGACTATAATTTTATTGCCCACGGCTTTGGGGCTAATTTAGATTATGCTTTTTTAAGAAACGTTTCGGGAACCATGCCCGCTCTTCCGGTGTTTCAACTTCATTACAAATTGGGGTGGGGAGTAAAATTTACCGATACGTTTATTGCGGTTTTCTACCTGCAAACACCTGTCTTAAACGGACTTCCTTTTGAAAACGGACGCTCCACTCTGGGGTATTACAACTCTCGTTTCCGCCCTGTAATATTTACCATTCAAATGTTGTTCTTAAAAGAAAAGCAAGACGTATGCCCTCCCGTAAAAACCAATGATATGTTTATGGAAGGCATGCCTGAAAATCAATAATTTCACCGAATGATAAAGGTTTTTTCCGATGAATATTTTATGAACAAAGCTTTGGAGGAAGCTCAAAAAGCATACGATAAAAACGAAGTGCCCGTAGGAGCTGTAATTGTTTGTAAAAATCAAATTATTGCAAGAGCTCATAACCTAACTGAAACATTGAACGATGTAACGGCTCATGCCGAAATGCTGGCTTTTACTTCAGCTGCAGACTATTTAGGCGGAAAATATCTGAAAAACTGTACTTTGTATGTTACTTTAGAACCTTGCGTAATGTGTGCGGGGGCTTCTTATTGGACTCAAATATCCAAAGTGGTAATAGGTGCACGCGATGAAAAAAGGGGGTTTTCTCGTATTTCCGGCTCACTGTTGCATCCTTCTACCGAGGTGAAATGGGGTGTACTGTCCGACAAAGCGGCGAATTTGATGAGCGATTTTTTTAAGAAAAAAAGAAAGAATTAAGCCTCTAAAAAATTCTTGATTATTTCCCTTCCGTATTCAGTTAGAACGGATTCGGGATGAAACTGCACGGAATGAATTTCTTTTTCGATATGCCTCATTGCCATTACATATCCTTGTTCATCTACGGCTGTAACTTTTAAGTCTGAAGGTAAAGTTTCTTTATCCACCACCCACGAATGATATCTTCCAACTAAAAATTCGGAAGGAAGATTCCGGAATATTACATGTGAGGCATCTGTTATCTTAACAGGTGTGGCTACGCCGTGAAAAACCTTATCCGGATTTTGCAGAGTGGCACCAAACACTTCTCCTATTGCCTGATGGCCTAAACAAACCCCTAAAAAAATTTTTTTACCGGCATTTTCCCTGATAATTTCTTTCAACTTTCCGGCATTTTCGGGAAGTCCGGGTCCGGGCGACAGAATTATTTTATCGAAAGGTTGCAATGCTTCAGATGATACTTTATCATTAAGAAAAACAGTTATTTCTTTGTTTAAAATACCTTCTACGTAATGCACCAAGTTATAGGTAAATGAATCGTAATTATCAATAATGGCTACATTCATGAGAAAGCAGAAGTTTTTCAGGTCGTTTTTAGAGACACTTATTCATTTTTTGAATTGTCTATCATTACTTTAAACCTTATTTTCTCAGGGCTTTTGGGTGTGTTGGCATAAATTTCTATTATTCGGTCTTGATACCCTATTTTACGATTAGTGTCGAATGTAACTTTAACGGTATCTGTTTGTTGGGGTAAAACCGGATGGGTAGGAAACTTTACTTTAGTGCATGAACAAGCTACTTTGGTTTCAGAAATAATCAACGGTTGGTTTCCCGTATTAGTAAACACATAGTTGATTTTTATCAATTCTCCTTCTTTGGTTTTGGGGATTTTTACTGTTTTATTTTCAAAGTCCATTTTGGGTTGAGCTTGGAGCGTTTCGCTTAATAAGCATCCGAAAAAAACAAAAAAGAGAATGTACCGCTTCATAGCCGAAATTGATTTATCGCAAAGTTAGGTTTTAAACCAATAGAAACAGTTGCGGCGGCACTTTGTGCCGCCGCAATAAAACTTTACTCTATTTATTTTTTACTTGCCGTAAAGATTTATTTACGAAGTAAATGCTTTTTTAAAGTGTCGCAACGCCAACTTCATTTCTTTTTTAAATTTCTTCACTTTTTCTTCCGACGGCAAAGCTTCTTTCACGGCATCCCCTACTTCATCAATTTTTTTGGCAATGGCTTCTTTAGTAGAATTCCACTTGTCGGCATTAAACACACTCTCTTTCAGCTGAATGGAAAGTAATTCCGCTTTGTGCTTTAATATATCATACTGTTTTTCTATATTCGCTGCCATTTTTTTGGCTACTTCGGAACCGCTTTCCATTAACTCTTCAATATTGTCATCTATCTCATCCAGTTTTTGAGCAATTACTTCTTGCTGTTCCGCTAATTTTTCTTTAGTTTCGGCAGTAGTTTTTGACAATGTTTTTTGCAGGTCTTCTAACTTGTGTTTTAATGTATCTAAAGACTCATCACCGGTTTGAGAGATTTTCTTAAGTGTGCTGTCCACCCATTTACTCAATGCTTCTTTTTGACTCTCATATTCATGATGAAGCATCTCGGATTTCAAATTCAATTGATATCTCAAGCTATCGGCTTTGTAAAGAGGGTCGTTGGTAATTTTAGCCTTTAATGCTTTGTCTATGGCTTCTAAAAATTCCTCTGTGTAAACATAATCTCCTTCTGTCATTTTATCACCGTGAATGCAAAGAGCCAAGTCTTTTGTCATAATTCCTCTTTCTACTGTTTCAATACAAACTTGCTCCAATGCATGTGCAAAATCAATTAGCTCCTGATTTCCGTCTAATTTTCCTCTATGCGCAAGACCTCTTGTCCAAGCAAAAATAGATGCAATAGGGTTGGTAGAAGTTTTTTTACCTTGTTGGTGCAAACGATAATGGCGGGTTACTGTTCCGTGGGCGGCTTCTGCTTCCAGCGTTTTCCCGTCGGGAGTAATCAAAACGGATGTCATCAATCCTAAAGAACCGAATCCTTGAGCCACGGTATCAGACTGTACATCACCGTCGTAGTTTTTACAAGCCCACACAAATCCGCCGTTCCATTTAAGAGCTGACGCCACCATGTCGTCAATTAAACGGTGTTCATAGGTAATGCCTTTTTCATCAAATTTTTGTTTCCATTCGTTTTCGTAAACTTCTTGGAATATGTCTTTAAATCTTCCGTCGTATGCTTTAAGAATAGTGTTTTTAGTGGACAGATATAAAGGCCATCCTTTTTGATATGCCATATTAAAGCAAGAGCGGGCAAATCCGTAAATGGATTCGTCGGTGTTGTACATTGCCATAGCCACGCCGTCTCCTTTAAAATCATAAACTTCCCATGTTTTTGTTTCCCCGTTTTCGTCGGTAAATGTCATGGTAAGTTTTCCTTTTCCTTTAATTACCACATCTGTGGCTTTATATTGGTCGCCGTGTGCATGACGCCCTATCACAATAGGTTTTGTCCAGTTCACTACCAATCTCGGAATGTTTCGAATTACAATAGGCTCGCGAAATACGGTTCCGCCTAAGATATTTCTGATGGTTCCGTTAGGCGAACGCCACATTTTTTTCAATCCAAATTCTTTCACACGGGCTTCGTCTGGCGTAATGGTGGCACATTTAATACCGACATTATATTTTTTTATGGCTTCGGCTGCCTCTATGGTGATTTGGTCGTCGGTTTCGTCTCTCTTTTGAATACTGAGGTCGTAATATTTAATATCAATATCCAGATAGGGTAAAATGAGTTTTTCTTTAATAAAATGCCAGATAATTCTGGTCATTTCGTCTCCATCGAGTTCTACTACAGGGTTTTGTACTTTAATTTTTTCCATTTTTATATGATTTTTCACAAAAATAACTAATATCCGAACACCTCTTCGAGAGAAAGCTTGTTAATTTTCCCTAATTTTTGCAAAGCATTGAAATCTACCATATTTTCATTGCCGATTACACAATAAGTATATTTTTTGCCTGCAATGTTTTGATTAAAGAAATTTTCCATGTCGTTGATAGTCATTTTTTCAATTTGCCGGTAAACATCTTTGCGATAGTCGGAAGTTAATCCCCAATCTCTGTGTTTTTCCCAAAACCAAAATAATTCGGTTTTAGTTTTTCTGTCGGCGGCTATATTTTTCAATGCCGCTTCTTTGGCAGCCTCAAATTGTTTTTCGGCTTTTGGCATTTTATTCATTAACGCCAATAATGCATCTACTGCGTTTTCAAGTTTGTCTGCTTGAGTTCCCACATAGGCGGTTACATAATGGGATTGATGTGTTTTTTTGGGAAAAGAAAAACGGCAAAAAGCGGAATAAGCTAATGCTTTTGTTTCGCGAATTTCTTGAAACACAATAGAGGATAATCCCGAGCCGAAATATTCGTTAAATAAACTTCCGTAAGATAAAAGGTCTTTATTGAATTTTTGTCCTTTGCTCAGCAATAATATTTCCGTTTGCACCATGTCATAATCGGTAAAAAGTACCTTTTCTTCATTCATTTCCAACTCCGTATATTCTTTTTCTTGAGGCACGGGAGAAATTACTTCGGGGATAGTGTATTTTTCTGCCAAGGTAGTTTTAATAGTTTGTAAATCATTTTGTCCGTAATAATAAATACGATGTTCCAATCCTGTAAGCGATTGAATTTTCTCAGCCAGTTGGGCGGGATTTAATGTTTGCAATTCTTCGGAAGAATAGATGTCCGTAAAAGGATTTTCTTTGCCGTATTTGGCATAATTTGCCATAGCTTGAAACAATATTACGCCTTTGTTCTGCTTTCGATTTTCCCTTTCTTTTAAAATATCTTGAACCATGTTTTGATAAGCCGTTGAATCGGGCTGAATATCCGTCAATAAATGATAGTAAAGCGGTAAGGCTTTATCTATGTTTTTTTCTAATCCGCCTAAATGAAAAATAAGTTTTTCGGAAGACGGATAAATATCTAACGAAACGCCGAGTTTGAAAAATTCTTTCTTAATATCGTTCGAAGAATATTTGGAAGTACCCAATAATGGGAAATATTTAGCTAAAAGCGGTGCCTCGGGCATGTTTTTCTTGTTTAAATCATACACAAAATACATGTCGGCAAGTGCGTTGGTGGTATTATCTACTTTTAAAAGGTCGAGCGATTGAAACTTGTCGAAATGTATGGCTTTTTGAAAATCTACAAACACAGGTTGAATAGGTTCGGTTTTCCATTCTTTGAATTTTTTGGCAAATTCGGATTCTTTGCTTCTGTCAAGCGGTAAAGGGGTAATATGAGGTTTTTCCACTTTTTTAATGGTAGTATCCTGTCCTTGTCTTTTATATATTGCCACATAGTTTTCAGCAAAATATTTTTGAACAAATTCCATCAGCTTTGCCTTATTGATTTCTTTCATCCTTATCCATCTTTCCACATATTTTTTCCACTCCATTTCCCAAATAAAAGCATCCACCATTGCCATGGCTCTGGGCCAATTTTTCTCCATTTCCTTTAATCGCTTAAGTTCCATATTGTTTACGGCTGCCTCTACAAGCCAATCGTCAAATTCTCCTTTTTTAATTTTTTCCAACTCGCCGATAAGAAGTTCTCTAACTTCATCAAGTGTCTGCCCTTGACGAGGATATCCTCCCATCATAAAAGCGCTGTAATCTTTATTGATATCCGCCCATACAAAAGCGTCTAAAACCTTTTGCTTGTTTAAAAGATTAAGGTCAAATAATCCGGCTTGTCCGTTTTGCAACACATTTTCAAGCACTTCGAGATAAACTGTTTCGTCAGAATGTACGCCCGGAAAACGATATCCCAGCATAATAAATTCAGGCTGAGGACCGTAAACTTCTTTCTTTACGGGTTGGGTAATGGGGTCTTCTTTAGGTACTTCTTTTTGAGGAATTTCTCCTTTTTCCCAATCGCTAAAGTATTTTTTTATGATTTCAAATGCTTTATCGGGATCCACATCGCCTGATAAACAAATGGCAGTGTTATTAGGGCGGTAATAAGTTTTAAAATATTCATGAATTTTCTTCATCGAAGGATTTTTTAAATGTTCTCCCTTTCCAATGGTGGTTTGTGTGCCGTAGGTATGTTTTTTAAAAAGCTCGGCATACATTGTTTCGTAAACTTTGCTGAAATCGCTATCCAGTCCTCTGTTGTATTCTTCATAAACCGCTTCTAATTCCGTATGAAACAACCTCAACACCAATTCTTTAAATCTGTTCGCTTCCAAATACGCCCATTTCTCTAATTCATTAGAGGGAATTTGAGCAATATACACGGTTTGCTCCAAAGAAGTGAAAGCATTTACCCGGTCTCCACCTATACTGGAAACAAGCTTGTCGTATTCGTTAGGGACGGCATAAGTGGCTGCTATAAAAGACAAACTGTCTATTTTTTTATATATTTCTTTTTTCTTTTCAGGATCGGATTCTGCTTTGTGCTGTTCATACAGGTCTGCTATTTTGTCTATCAGTGCTTTTTCGGTTTCCCAATCAATGGTGGCAATTTTGGAGGTTCCTTTAAACAACATGTGCTCGAGATAGTGTGCAAGCCCCGTATTATCTGAAGGATCATTCTTAGAGCCGGTTCTCACGGCTATAGCTGTTTGAATTTTGGGTTCGTCTTTGTTTACCGAAATGTATATTTTCAACCCGTTTTCTAAAGTATAAATATGCGGTTTTACAGGGTCTTCTTTTTCGTAAGAAGATGAGTTGTCGGTTGCTTTTTTTTCCTGGTTACATGCGGACAAAATAGTTACAGCCGCCATTAAGCACAAAAGAGTCTTTTTCATGGTTTGTTGTTTTTATGAAATTTCCAAATCTAATTTATCTATAAGGTTTTTTACATTGGGATTTTTCTTGATGAGTTGCTTGCATTTTTCCTTGTTGGTAAACGCCTTTGTTGTTTGTTTGGTTTTGTCTGTTTTAAGCTCAAAAGCAATAATGTTATTGTTGAGTTTTTCTTTTAAGAACGAAAGCAAATCGGGTTTTACGTCATTGAACTGTTTAATTTGCAGATTATTACCAAAAACCACCTCAATCACAAAGTTTTCTTTAAGACGGGGCTGATGAAGATTAAAGGAGCTGTATAAACTCTCCTTGCCTTCGGTTCTAAGTTTTTCTGCAAACGTGTTCCAACATTCTAAAAGCTGTTCTTGTGTAAACTTATTGGTAATTTCCGGCTCCAAAATTGAATCTTCATTATCACCATTTTCGTCGGAACTTTGCTTACCCATAGCTTTCCCTAAAACTCCTTTTACCAACCCACCGTTTGTTTTAGGCAACGGTGTTTTTGACACTTCTGCTTGCTTTTCGGAAAGCGGCTTGGCTTCTTCGTGCTTATCTTTTGGGGTGTACTTTTCAGGTTGTTCCGCTACGGAATTGACAGACTCTGAGTTGTTAACAACATTAGTGCTTTTACTTTTTTCTTCGCCGGAATCAATTAACGGCTTTTTTTTTTGAAGCTTTCCTATAAGCGCATTGATTTTTAAAAGGGTGATTTCAAGAAGTAATCTTTGATTTTTGGCGGTTTTATATTGCTGGTCCGCCTGACTGCAATACTCTATGGCATTAAGTAAGAATTTATCCGGAGTTTTCTGTGATTGGTTTATGTACTTCTTCCTTACGCTGTCCGAAACCTCAAGTAATTGAGCCGTTTGTGGATTTTTCACTATCAACAAATTCCGGTAATGCTCCGCCAATCCGACAATAAAATTATGACCGTCAAAACCTTTGGAAAGTATTTCGTTTAAAATGAGTAAAATCTCCGCATTGTTTTGTTGCAAATTAGCTTCCGTTATCTTGAAGTAATAATCATAATCGAGAATATTGAGATTTTTAATAACATCTTGATAAGTGATTTTATTTCCGCAAAAAGTAACGATTTGGTCGAATATAGACAGCGCATCTCTCAATGCTCCGTCGGCTTTTTCCGCAATTACATGCAAAGCTTCCGCCTCTGCCTCTATACCTTCTTTCTGAGCTATTTTTTGAAGATGAGCTACTATGTCCGAAATTCCAATTCTTTTAAAATCAAATATTTGACACCGGGAAAGAATCGTAGGAATGATTTTATGCTTTTCGGTAGTGGCTAAAATAAAAATTGCATGTGGCGGAGGTTCTTCCAAAGTTTTAAGAAACGCGTTAAAAGCCGCTTGAGAAAGCATGTGAACCTCGTCTATGATATAAACTTTTTTGGTTCCTATTTGAGGCGCAAACCTTACTTGGTCAATAAGGTTTCTTATGTCATCTACGGAATTATTGGAAGCAGCATCAAGTTCAAAAATGTTTAAAGACTGTCCTTGATTAAAAGATTTGCATGACTCGCATTCGTTACAAGCCTCTATGTTGTCTTGAATATTTAAACAGTTGATGGTTTTTGCCAAAATTCTTGCACAAGTGGTTTTTCCCACACCCCGTGGTCCGCAAAACAAAAATGCTTGAGCCAGATGTCCGGTTTTTATGGCATTTTTCAAAGTATTGGTTATACTTTGCTGACCCACAACCGTATCGAAAGTTTGAGGCCGATATTTTCGAGCGGAAACAATATATTTTTCCATACTCTACAAAAGTAATGGAAAATAGTTTTTAAAAGACAATTTATTATACACATGCAATGTTTTTATTCAACAGCTTATTGAACAGCTTTCCAAGAAATAAGCAACTACGCAACAAGATTTATCGAAACAACTCCTCCGCACCCGTTTCCAAATACATTTTAAAACTTCGCCGTTATCTTCAAGTTAATTCGCCTTGAAGTTAAATAACTGGGTATGGCAAATTGCCGGTTGTAAATATCCTTAATCCAAAGATAAGAAATCGTATTGTTTATCTGCAGCAGGTTAAATACTTCCAAACTTATCCAAAGCGATTGAAAATGCTGCCAAACACTGTTTTCTTTCAGCTTGGTCTTATCGTGAATCAATAATTTGGAAAAACCTATATCAACTCTTCTGTAGGGCGGCATTCTCAAGGTATCTTTATATCTTTCGTAAGAAGGCGGTCCAAACGGCAACCCGGAACCGAACAACAAATTCAAATGCATTTTATAGGTGGGCAAT
>CAZLMS010000069.1:0-9007 GCA_964560645.1 uncultured Flavobacteriales bacterium
GCTCCGCTTCTGCTTTAGCCAATTCCTCCAACTTCTGCTCTATCTCCTTTATCTTGTCCTTCGGATATTGCTCATCGGGTTTAAGCTCCAATGCCGATTGGTAGTCCGATTTTGCGCCTTCGTAGTCTTCGCTTGAAAATTTCTTATCCGCTGAAGCAATTAAATTCTGATACTGCTCTTCCTTGGCTTTTCGCTCCGCCTCTGCTTTAGCCAATTCCTCCAACTTCTGCTCTATCTCCTTTATCTTGTCTTTCGGATATTGCTCCTCAGGTTTGAGTTCCAACGCAGATTGGTAATCCGACTTTGCGCCTTCGTAGTCTTCGCTTGAAAACTTCTTATCCGCCGAAGCAATTAAATTCTGATACTGCTCTTCCTTGGCTTTTCGCTCCGCTTCTGCTTTAGCCAATTCCTCCAACTTCTGCTCTATCTCCTTTATCTTATCTTTCGGATATTTTTCTTCCGGCTTGAGTTCCAATGCTTTTTCATAATCCGCTCTTGCTCCTTCATAGTCTTCCGATGAAAACTTCTTATCCGCCGACGCTATCAGATTGTTGTATTCTTCCTCTTTTGCCTTTTCCGCCGCTAACCTCTCCTCTTCTGCTTTTTGAAGATTTTGTGCTTCCGAAAGTTTTTGTTTAGGCAATGCTTCTTCCGGTTTTAGCTCAGAAGCTTTTGTAAACTGTTCAATAGCTTGCCCATAATTTTTAGATTTTAATGCTTTTTCCCCTGCACTCATTGCCGCTTTGTAGTCTGCTTCTAATTTTGCTAATCGCTCTGCTTCTTCCTTTTGCTTTCTCTCCAAATCAGCCTGCAATTGAGCCAATTGTTTTTGAATAGACTTGGTGTATTCGGCATCGTAATCAAAAATACCCTCATCGGCATTATAAAAAATCTTTCCGATAGGCTGCTTGAGAATAGACACGTCAAGCCCTTCTATTTCCTTAAAAAGTGTTACCGAAATAGGATATTCATATCCGTATTCCGCATCTTCGGGAGGAGGACCTTTTGTATTGATACTTATCTTTTTAGAAACATATCCCGGCTTAGAAAATTCCAAAATGTAAGAAGCTCCCAAATCAAGTTCCAAAGCAAATCGCCCGTTGTCAGCCGTTGTTACGGAATTCACTTTGCTTCCATTTTTATAGACCGTAATAACGGCATCCGGAAGTTTTGATTTTCCTTCCCTTACCATTCCGTCAATAAAAAGCACAGGCTGGGAAAAGCCCGCAAAAGAAAGCGCAAACAATGCTATAAACAGAAGTGTTTTTTTTATTCTCATCAGCACATTATACAAACCCCAAAGATACATAAATAATTGTGCCAGCTTTTATATTTTTTCCAATACATACTCAATTAACTCTCTGACGGTCTGCTTATAGTCTTTAGAATATTCTTGCCGCAAACGGTTGGCAATAATGGCACAAACGGTAACGGAATTATGTCCCAAAAGAGAAGACAAACCGTATAACGCAGACGTTTCCATTTCAAAATTCGTAATTCGCATGCCTCTAAAACGAAAAGAGATTAATTTCCGGTTTAAATCATTTGATTTTATTTTCAATCGTAATTCTCTGCCTTGCGGGCCGTAAAAACCATTGGCTGTAGCCGTAATTCCGGTGTTTACCTGTTCGGATTTAAGCTTATTAAACAATGCTTCGCCGCTTTTAAAAATATAAGGCTTTGCCAAATCGGGATGCCAAGCGGTATGTTGTACAAATGCCTCTTCAAATTGTTGTTGAAACACATCTTTGGAATAATCATAAAAATGTAAAACTCCGTCAAATCCCAACCCATACTCTGATAATAAAAAGGAATCGACCGGAATATCTTCTTGTAACGCCCCGGATGTGCCTATTCTGATGATATTCAGTTTCCTTTTGTCCGGCTTCACTGTTCTGTTCCGTAAATCTATATTAACCGCTGCATCCAACTCATTAACCACAATATCAATATTGTCTGTTCCTATACCCGTGGAAAGAACCGTAACTCTCTTGCCCTTATATTCGCCGGTATGCGTATAAAATTCTCGATTCTCAATAGTATGTTCCACCTTATTGAAAAAGCTGCTTACGAGTTTAACCCTGTTAGGATCTCCCACTACAATAACATTGTCTGCCACATGTTCTTCTCTCAACTTAATGTGATAAATGCTTCCGTCCGGATTAACAATCAATTCCGAATCTCCTAATTTTTTTTCCATCGTTTTACTGTTTTATTTGAGATAAATTCTTATGTTCGTTCGGAAATTCAAATGTAAAGCATTTTCTATAATGGACAAAAAATTCAGGTTTTTAGTGCCGGTTGACTTCTCCGAACAGTCGCTCATAGCTCTTGACCAAGCCGGTAATCTTGCCACAAGATATAATGCTGAACTAACCATTTTATATGTAATAGACGAGAAAAAAACCAAAAGATTTTTCATCAACGAAAAGCATTTGAAAGAAATACGAAGCAAAGCCGAAACAGAAATCAAAAATCTTGTAAACAGCATAAAAAAAACCAAACACTTAGAAGTAAAAGGACTTGTACTCGAAGGAAATGTGTCTGAAACCATTATAGATGTAGCTAAAAATATTCAAGCGGACTTAATAGCATTCGGTACGGAAAAGAAATGGGGTTTAAAAGAACAAATTTTAGGTTCCAAAGCTCTGAAAATCATAAAAACATCGCCGGCTCCGATTCTTACCATTAAAGGAAAATTTCACCGGCACGGATGCCAAACCATATTGCTTCCGCTGGATTTAACCAAGGAAACCACCCAAAAAGTACAAAATGCCATCAACATATCCAAACGTTTTGAGGGAGCTGAAATCCAAATATTATCGGTTATTTGGACAACTAATCAAAAAGAGGTTTTTGCCCGGTTAAAAGCGCAAATGGAAACCGTAATGGAAAAAATTTCGGCAGAAGGCGTGCCTTGTAAAGGAAATATTGTAAAGATTATTCCGGAAGAAGATGATTTTGCCGAAACAATTGTAGCCTTTGGCGAAAAAATTAATGCCGACCTTATTTTAATTATGACGCAACAAGAAGAAAATCCCGTGGAAATGTTTATCGGGTCTTCTGCCGTTAAAGTAATTAATCTTTCTAAAATACCGGTTATCAGCTTTGTACCAAAATCCAAACAACAATGATAAAATCCGTAATTATTTCTATTGGAGACGAACTGCTTATCGGACAAACAATTAACACCAATGCTGCATGGTTAGGGCAACGATTAACCAATCTGGGTATAAAAGTAGTAGAAATTTATACTATATCTGATGATTACGATGCTATTCATCACGCATTATTTGAAGCAGAAAAAACAGCTGACCTTATTATTATCACGGGAGGCTTAGGCCCCACCAAAGACGATATTACCAAAAAAGCCCTGGCAGAATATTTTGAAACAGAACTGGTTTTAAACGAAGAAGCATTAGAAAACGTTCGTCGGATATTTGCTGAAAAAAAACATCCGCTGCTGGATGTAAATGTCAAACAAGCCGAAGTATTGGCAAACTCTGAGGTTCTAATAAACGAATTGGGAACAGCACCCGGAATGTGGATTGAAAAAGATAATAAATATTTTATCGCTTTGCCGGGAGTCCCCCATGAGATGAAAAACCTTTTTGACAAAAAGGTAGAATTAAAAATAAAAAACCGGCTTCCTCTTCCTTTTAGATATCAAAGAATTATACACACTATCGGAATAGGAGAATCCGCTTTAGCCGAAAAACTTTATTCTTGGGAAACCCGTCTAAGAAATGACGGTTTACTGCTGGCATATCTTCCTTCTCCCGGAATTGTAAAATTGCGAATTTCCATAGAGGGAGATTCCGACAGCAACATTTCCGAATTAAAAGACATTGTAGAGAAATATGTTTCCGAACTTCAAGAAATTATACCAAATTACATATTCGGATACGACAATGACACTATTGAATCGAAAATAGGCGAACTTCTTCAAAAAAATCAAGCTACATTGGCTACGGCAGAAAGTTGTACCGGCGGAAACTTGGCTCATAAAATCACTTCAGTAGCAGGAAGCTCAAAATACTATAAAGGCACTGTAGTAAGTTATGCCAATGAGGTAAAAACTCAAGTGTTGGGAGTAGATATAAACGACTTGAAAGAACACGGTGCCGTAAGTCAACAGGTAGTAGAACAAATGGCTAAAGGCGTAAAAAACTTACTCAAAACCGATTTTGCCATTGCCACATCGGGGATTGCAGGTCCCGATGGCGGAACAGCAGAAAAACCTGTCGGAACCGTATGGATTGCCGCAGCTTCAAAAGACAAGGTCATGTCTAAAAAATTCCGGTTTTCCACCGACCGAATGCTCAATATTGAACTGGCATCTATTATGGGAATGGAAATGCTAAGAAGACTCATTTTAAATCTTTAAAAACTTTATTACTATGAAGCTCAATATAAAATTATTAAAAGCAATTTGCGAAACTCCCGGTGCCCCCGGCTTTGAAAATAAAATAAGAGATTTAGTAATTAAAGAAATTGAAAAACACGTAGATGATGTTTCTATTGATAATATGGGAAACATAATTGCTTTAAAAAAAGGAAAAGCTCGAAAAAAAATAATGATTGCAGCCCACATGGACGAAATCGGATTTATTGTAACTCATATTGACGATAATGGCTTTTTACGATTCCATACCCTTGGCGGGTTTGACCCCAAAACACTGACTTCCCAGCGAGTTATTGTACACGGAAAAAAAGACCTGATTGGAGTAATGGGGTCAAAACCCATTCATGTAATGTCGCCCGAAGAAAGAACTAAAATGCCTAAAACCACAGACTTTTTCATTGACCTAGGAATGCCCAAAAAAGAAGTGGAAAAATACATATCCATAGGCGACCCTATTACCCGACAAAGAGAATTGATTGAAATGGGTAATTGCATCAATTGCAAGTCTTTGGACAATAGAATTTCCGTGTTTATTCTGATCGAAGCATTAAAGAAAATGAAAAACTTGCCTTACGATGTGTATGGCGTATTTACCGTGCAAGAAGAAGTGGGCATCAGAGGGGCTAATGTAGCTGCCCTTGCCATACAACCCGACTTTGGTATAGGATTGGACACCACCATCGCTTACGATGTGCCGGGAGCTGCTCCTCAGGAAATGGTTACCAAATTAGGTAACGGGGTTGCTATCAAAATCATGGACTCTTCTACCATTTGTGACCAACGCATGGTAAAATTTCTCAAGCAAACTGCCGACAAACATAAAATAAAATGGCAAGCGGAAGTCTTACCTGCAGGAGGAACCGATACTGCGGCTCTTCAAAGAATGAACGCCGGCGGCTCTATTGCAGGAGCTATCTCTATTCCTACCCGCCACATACATCAAGTAATAGAAATGGTAGATAAATCGGATGTTTCCGGGGCAATTGATTTACTGGTTAAAAGCACAAAAGAAATTCATCAATTCGACTGGACTCACCGCTAAAACTTGCCCGACATATTAACATTTCGTGTTTGATAGATTTTCCAAGCGGCAAAGAAAAGGGTTTTCCTTTCATTTAATTTTATGCAAAAGAATTTACGATGAAAAAGCTCCTCCTTCTGGCGTTTGGAATTATCGGCTTTCAAACTTTTGCCCAAACCTATGAAATACCCGGTGCTTCACCGGACACTAATCAAATAAGCAATGTTGAAAAAGAACATAAACATGTCCTTGTAATTCCGTTTGAACCAAAATTGTATCATTCGGAAATAGATAAAAAACTGGCTCAAAATCTGGGACTTTCATACGAAGATATTAACCTCAATATGCGCATGGGAATGGGAAATATGACAGTAGCTTCCGTATTGAATAAATATCCTGCCATTAATCTTTTAAATCCGTCAAACCCCGAAATGATGAAAGATTTGCATTACGTATATCAATCTGTAGGATATGAATTTGTGGAAATTCCGGAAGAAGAAAAAGCAGAAAAACCCGTTCACGAAAAAATCTTCAACAAAGTAAAATCCACCATAAACCCGGAGCCTGAAGAAAAAAACGGAATATATGAAGGTCAAATAAATAAAACCATCAGCTATAAAAGAAAGTTTATGCGAACCAAAGTATTTAATCCGGCGGTTATTCCTACCTTAGCCGACAAATACGGCGTTAAATATTTTGTTTTTCTAAATGAACTTGACATTAGGGAAGCCGCCCCCGGAACAGACTACAGACAAATGGAAGATGAATCGTATAAGCGTCAAATTAAGCTTCACTATTCCATTTTAGATGCTCAGGGCAATGAGGTGTATTCCAATGCCGCATACGAGTATTTTTCTTCCAAAAACAATAACATTGAAAAAATTGTTACCCACCATTTTTCCAAATTGGCAAACATTATAGCCTCTCATATTCCCACAGAAAATCAACAAGAAAGCGAATTACAAAAAATCAATAAAGAAAAAGCAGACAAACAAAGAGAAAAGATAGATGCTACTTATGATTATGAAGAATAACGAAAAAGTTTATTTTTCTACTTTTTCCCTGGTGGAATAATTGATTTTAAGTGCCTGAACTTTTCTTAATTCTTGCTTTACATCGGTAACCACTCCCATTTTTACGGTTTTATCTACTTTTAAAGAGGTGGTTAATTTAGGCACCACGGCTTCGGGTACTTCGGAACGTTTCTTTAGAATATATGCCTGTATGTCTTTTATCGAAGCATAATCGTCTTCCAACTGAATTCGGGGTTCGGTTCCGTATTTTTTAGTATCTACCGGAGGTCCGATATAAATGTAATTTACCAAAGACTTATTTTCCAACTTTTGAACCTCCGTAGCTTCCGGCTGACTAATTTGCACTTTTAAATCCACCTCTCGCATTACGGTTGTTACCATAAAGAAGAACAACAGCATAAATACAATATCCGGCAACGATGCCGTGGATATGGCGGGTGATTTATCTTTTCCTTTTCTTTCAAACTTAGCCATCCTATTGGTTAATTTGAGTGTTTTTAGGTTCTGCCTCGGAAATTCGTTGAGGATAAACGGTTTTTATTGCGTTTATCTTATCTTTCTCGCTTTGTGTAAGTTCAGAGAATTTTTTTCCGAACTTTTTCATTGAAAGCTCGTCTCTCAATTCATTATATGCAGCTGCCAACTCGTTTTGCACTTGAATATACATATCATAAGAAGTACCGCGGTCGTTTTGCAACGATATTACTTGCTTAGATTCCCAATAAGGTCCTATCAACTCAACGGTTTGAAGCTTCTTTTCCCATTTCTTTAATTCTTCTTTAGCCGCAGGGTCGTCAGAAGATTTAAGTTGTGCTATTTTTTGTTGGCACAATGCTTTGGTAATTTCTACCTTCTCAGGTAAATCTTCTTTATTCATCGGATTTTCGATAAATTCTTTGGCTTTTTCCCTTAATTGGGAAATATCTATCAATTCTCCTTCTACCAAAAGCTGGTCATTCGCATTTACCAATACCACAAAAACGTTTCTTTCTTTAAACTTAGGGGGTGTTACATTTTCTTCGGGGGGCGGGGGTAATAAACGCGCCAATCCGTAATCGGTATCCATTGTGGTGGTTACCAAAAAGAAAACCAGGAGCAAAAAGGCAATATCCGCCATTGAACTGGCATTGATTTCCGTATCTATTTTCCTGCCTTTTGCCATAATTATCTTACTGATTTAATTACGGAAGAAAAAATAATAGACAAAATTGCCAACGCAAATAAAATATATAAGGCATACAAACCAGTTCCCGTAAGCTTTGAAACCGTCGGTGTTACGGTTTCTGCAAACTTGGGCGCCACCTTATCATCTGCCAATCCGTAAGAAATTCCCAAAACAGCTCCCAAGCCCACAATTCCTATCACCGCTCCTTTAATGGTTTGCGGCTTCATAACTGCCGACATTATTGCCGCCAACACCGCCAAACCTGCAGTTAATCCAAACAACACATAGGAGTAATAAATCATAGGTTCGTAATTTTCCTGTTGAACAGCCATGAAAAATACAATCACGGCTATTACAATAAGGGCATACATCAAATATCGAGGCAGTTTTTCAATCATAGCCACTAATTTAAAAGTTATTAAGCGTTTTTGTTTTTGATAAGAATATCAATCAACGAGATAGAAGCGTCTTCCATATCGTTTACAATACTGTCAATTTTTGCTACAATGTAGTTATAGAACACTTGAAGAATCATAGCTACCAAAAGACCGGAAACCGTAGTAATCAAGGCTACTCCGATACCTCCTGCCACAATACCGGGCGAAATGTTGTTGGCAGCGGCAATGGCATCAAACGCTTCAATCATACCTACTACCGTTCCGAAGAATCCGAGCATGGGTGCTAATGCTATAAACAATGAAATCCAAGAAAGTCCTTTTTCCAACAAGCCCATTTGCACACTTCCGTACGCCTGAACGGATTTTTCCACCATGTCTAACCCTTCATCTACTCTTTCCAATCCTTGATAGAAAATACTTGCTACAGGACCTCTGGTGTTTCTGCAAACCTCTTTAGCAGCATCTATTCCTCCGGTTTTAATAGCCTCTTCTACTTGAGACACAAGTTTTTTAGTATTAGTAGTTGCTAAACTTAAATAGATGATTCTTTCAATGGCTATTGCCAATCCTAAAATCAACGAAATAAGCACAAAGGACATGAACATAGGTCCTCCTTCAATAAATTTTTCTTTTACAATTTGATGAAATGTTCTTTCTTCTTCTACTGCTTCTTCGGTTGCTTGAGCAGGTTCTTCTTTTTTCATCTCTACCGGTGCCGCTGCCGCTTCTTCTTGTGCTGCAGAATCATTTTCTGCCACTTGAGTGGTTTCTGTTGCAGTAGAATCTTCATTTGCAAGAATTTCATTGGATTGTCCGAACGTTAAAGCTCCAAATACAATTAGTAAAGCAAATAGTTTTTTCATAGTTTTAGTTTTGTTTAATTGGGCTACAAATATAATTTTTTTCATTAAAGCACAACTTTTTTTCATAAAAGTTGTTTAAAGTTTCCTGAGTAAAATTACAGTAAAAGCCAATAACCACAAT
>CAZLMS010000070.1:0-8952 GCA_964560645.1 uncultured Flavobacteriales bacterium
TTAATTGTCGTTGCCGTGTTGGCAATAGGTTATGCCTGGTATAATTATTACAAGGTTAAAAAGCAAGACAGTTGCGGTTGCGATGTGGAAAAACCTAAGTGGTATCAATCCAAAACATTTTTGATTGTAATCACGATTTTTGCCATATTGTCAATTTCATTTCCATATTATTCCTTTATTTTTTTTCCGAAAAATCATTTGGAAACCGAAAATATTGACAATTCATCGGTAATTGAGGTAAATGCGGAAATAGAAGGAATGACTTGTGAAGCATGTGAGCATCACATAAATTCCGCTGTAAGCGATTTGCCGGGCGTATTAAATGTTCAATCATCCTATAAAGAGGGGAAAGCCGTAATTTATGTAGATACTTCTAAAGTAACGATTTCTGCAATAACTGAAGTTGTTAACCAAACCGGTTATCAATTAAAAAACATTAAAATAGAGAGCAATGGAAAATAATTTGTCTTGTTGTCATACGAAGTGTTGTTCCAACAATTCCAACATGTATGATTTAATCATAATCGGCGGAGGTTCTGCTGCTTTTTCGGCAGCCATCGCTGCTTCGGAGCAGGGAAAAAAGATACTTTTGATTAATGACGGCTTGCCCATAGGTGGCACGTGCGTAAATGTGGGATGTGTACCTTCCAAATTTCTTCTTCGGGCAGCCGAGAGTGTTTATCGTGCTTCTCATTCTCCTTTTCAAGGAATAAAAACTCATGCCCCCGAAGTGGATTTTAAAACTTTAATTACTCAAAAAAAAGCACTCGTTCAAACCATGAGAAAAAAGAAGTATTCGGATGTGGCGGATAGCATTCCCGGATTAACCGTATTGCAAGGACGAGCTGTTTTCCAAGATGAGTATACTGTTGTGGTAAACAATGAATTATATAAAGCAGATGCTTTTGTCATTGCTACAGGCTCAACCACTAATATTCCGAATATTGAAGGATTGGAAGAAACCGGCTATTTAACCAATTCCACTCTTTTCGATATGGAAGAGAAACCCAAGAGTTTGACCATTTTCGGAGCGGGATATGTGGGACTGGAAATTGCAACGGCATATAACAGACTGGGAGTAAAAATACGAGTTATTGAATTTACCGATAGAGTATTGCGTTCACAAGATTCGGATATAAGCGATACGTTACAAAAATCTCTTACGGCGGAAGGAATAACATTTTACCCGAATTTCAGAGCAAAAAAAGTCGAACGAAAAAACGGTGTAATTCATATTTACGGTAAAAACACTCAAACCGGTGAAAATTTTGAAATAACCGAACCGGGACATATTTTGATAGCTGCGGGAACCCGGCCCAACACGACAAATATGGGATTGGAAAGGATAGGAATAACTCTTTCGGAAAAAGGACATGTAATAGTAAACGAATACATGCAAACATCTGTTTCTCATATTTTTGCTGCGGGCGATTGTGCCAACACTCCAGCTTTTGTATATACTGCGGCAAAAGAAGGAAAAGCAGCAGCCAACAATGCTTTTAACAGCCGTAAAATTAAATTGGATTATAAAACTTTGCCGTGGGTGGTATTTACTTCTCCTCAAGTGGCGGGAGCAGGTATGGATGAAAAGCAAGCCGAAGAAAACCGGATAGATTATCAAGTACGAAAATTGCCTTTGTCGGAAGTACCGGCGGCCATAGTAGCGCAAGAAACAAAAGGTTTTATCAAACTTGTCATAAACCGCGAAACCCAAAAGATAATAGGCGGGCGAGTAGTAGCAGAAGGAGCGGGAGAATTGAGTGTTATTATTAGTATGGCTGTTGCAGCAGGCATGACCGTAGAACAACTGTCTGAAATGTTTTTTCCATATCTCACGCTTTCGGAAGGAATAAAACTGGCAGCCTTAACTTTTAACAAAAGCATTGATAAGCTAAGCTGCTGTGCAAGTTAGCGAATTCTTATGCCACATGAGTAACACAATCCCGTTATTAAAATGTTATTTTTGCCCTGATGAAACACTTAACACGATTCATGCCTGTTCTGGAATGGGGCAGAAATTACAAAAAAGCTTATTTCAAAGATGATTTATTTGCCGGGCTTACGGTGGGAACAATGCTTATTCCTCAAGGAATGGCTTATGCAATGATTGCAGGACTTCCTCCGATTTACGGTTTATATGCTTCTTTGGTGCCGCAAGTGGTGTATGCCGTTTTTGGAACATCCAGACAATTATCCGTAGCTCCGGTAGCCATGGATTCTTTACTGGTGGCTGCAGGTTTAACGGCATTAAAGCTTTCCGGTCAAACTTATATTGAAGCTGCTTTGTTGGTAGCATTGCTAATGGGATTGTTTCAGGTATTGGCGGGATTCTTAAAATTAGGTTTTTTAGTTAATTTTCTTTCCAAACCCGTAATCAGCGGGTTTACTACGGGAGCGGCACTCATTATAGGACTCAATCAATTGAAGCACTTATTAGGCACGGATATACAAAAAAGCAATCAAATTCACATTTTGCTTAAAAATACATTTGTCGCATTGCCCGAAATTCATTGGCTTACATTTATCATTGGAATTGCAGGAGTGTTTTTGTTGTTGCTAATCAAGAAAAAACGTCTTAAAATTCCGGGAGCTTTAACGGTGGTAGTAATAGGTACCTTAGTGGTTTATTTATTTAAACTGAACGAATTGGGCGTGCAAATCGTGGGAGATATTCCCAAAGGATTGCCAAAGTTCTCTATCCCCAATCTTCAAGTATCTTATTTGGAAGATTTAATTCCTTTAGCCGTTACCATCGGAATTATTGCCTATATGGAAGCTATTTCCGTAGCAAAAGCTATTGAAGCCAAGCACGGAGACTATAAAATTAACCCTAATCAGGAAATGATTGCTATGGGAATGGCAAACGTTATAGGCTCTTTTTTTAAATCTTATCCCGTAACCGGTGGGTTTTCGCGAAGTGCCGTAAATGACCAGGCAGGCGCAAAAACTCAGCTTTCGTCTGTTATTGCGGCTATTCTAATGGGATTTACTTTACTGTTTCTCACGCCCTTGTTTTATTATCTTCCCAAAACCGTTTTGGCGGCAATTATTATGGTAGCCGTATTCGGACTGATAGACTTTAAGATTATTCGTAAGCTTTGGTACATTGATAAAAAAGAACTCACTTTGTTACTATTAACGTTTGGTGTTACGGCATTTGTCGGAATCAAGGAAGGTATTATTACGGGAATGTTGGCATCGGTGGGAATTGTGGTTTACAAAATTTCCACTCCTCATATTGCCGTATTAGGGAGACTCAAAGGAACCAATATTTACAGAAACATTGAAAGATTTTCGGACGTGGAAAAATACGATGACAGAATCATCATCCGTTTTGATGCTCCGTTGTTTTACGCCAATGTCAATTATCTTACGGATTTTATAGAGCAAACCATAGAGCGTAACCCTCAAATAAAATATGTAGTGTTAAACGGAGAATCGGTCAATCACATTGATTATACTTCCGTGCAGGCATTGTGCAGATTATACAAAAAACTTTCGGACAAAGGCATACACTTGATTTTCACGGAATTTATAGGACCTGTAAGAGACGAGTTTCGCAAAACGGGTTTGCTGCAATCCGTGGGGGAGCATCATTTTTTCACCGGTATTGACGAAGCACTCAAATACATTGATTCGGAAGATAAAACAACTTTTTCCAAGGTGCCTTTCCAAACTTCCGTTAAGTCTTAAAAACTTTTTCCGTAATTTGTTTTGTTTGTCAAAAAATGTTAAGTTTGTGATAGATAAAACATCTTTTTATTATGGAAAATCAGCACGAAAAAATTATCCGGGCTAAATCGGGATATACGGCACTTGTACTTGCCTTTTTGTTTATACTGGCAGTAATTATCGGAAATGCAGTATTTTATGAACCTTTGAGCAGTTTGTTCATTATAGGATTTATATTTATAGCTCCCGGTTTTTTCTACCTCAATCCCAACGAATCGGTCGTACTTACTTTGTTCGGAGAATATATCGGCACAGTTAAAAAGAACGGTTTTTACTGGGCCAATCCCTTTTATTCCAAAAGAAAAATATCGCTAAGAGCCAGAAATTTTGATAGTGAACGCCTAAAGGTAAACGATAAAATCGGAAATCCCATTATGATAAGCATTATTTTGGTTTGGCGAGTGAAAGATACCTATAAAGCTGCTTTTGAAGTAGATGATTACGAAAGTTTTGTAAGAGTGCAAAGTGATGCCGCCGTAAGAAAACTTGCCGGTATGTTTCCTTATGATAACTTTGATGACGAGTCGGACGATTTAACACTTAGGGCAGGAGGAGAGAAGGTAAACAACACCTTGGAACAAGAATTGGAAGACCGTTTAAAAATAGCCGGAATTGAAGTGCTGGAAGCCCGGATAGCCTATTTGGCTTATGCCGAGGAAATAGCCAATGCCATGTTAAAAAGACAGCAGGCTACTGCTATTATTGCCGCAAGAAAAAAAATTGTGGAAGGAGCCGTGGGCATGGTCGAAGATGCTTTAAACAAACTGGCTGAAAAAGAACTGGTACATCTCGACGAACAGAAAAAAGCAATGATGGTGAGTAATTTAATGGTGGTGTTGTGTTCCGATAAAGAAACCGTTCCGGTGGTAAATACAGGAAATGCTTAAGTGTTTAATTATATTCTGTTTAACAACAACCGCTGCATTTTTACAAGCTCAAGATTACGAAACACGCTTTATCAATTTCGGATTGATAAATATTCATGAATTGGATGAAGATATCGTCGTGGAACTTAAATATTCCACTACCGACAATTTTTTACATACCGATTTGTACGGCAATTTAACCGAGGCTTATCTTCAACCCGATGTGGCGGAAAAATTAGTGTTGGCGCAGGCACTTTTGCAAAGCAAATTTCCTTATTATACGCTTGTCATTTTAGATGCCGCCCGCCCCGTGGAAGTTCAGCAAAAAATGTGGGACTTTATGAGTGATTATCCTGTGCAAGAGCGTACCAAATATGTTTCCAATCCCAAAAACGGAAGTTTACACAACTTCGGAGCGGCAGTAGATGTAACCATAAAAGACTTGAATGGCGGCTATTTGGATATGGGAACGCCTTATGATTATTTTGGAGAATTGGCTTATCCGCGTTTGGAAAAACATTTTTTGGAAACCGGAGAACTCACCCCGGAACAATATCAAAACCGTTTGTTGTTGCGAAACGTGATGCAAGCCGCAGGATTTTCGGGAATTTCAACGGAATGGTGGCATTTTAATTCATGCAGCAGGGAAGAAGCCAAACTCAAATATCGGATAATTCCTTAACTGTAGCATTTTCCGCTAATAAAACAAAATATCTTCAATAAGTTTTTCGCCCAGTTCCTCATTGATTTTATCTACGAGCTTGGTGCGGGCATATCCCAATTCTTGGCGAATGACAGGGCTTTTGAGTTTTATCTGCAAAATATTTCCTTTTAATATTACCGATTCCGTTTCGCGGGCAATATAATTTCCCGTAATTTTTTCCCAAACATGCTTGAGTTTTACTTCGTTTAATTTTCCGTTTAAACGATAGGCTTTCAACAGCTCTTCAATAGCCTCCTTTAAAGTGGTTTCGTTCGATTTAGGCATGCAACATGTTTTTTAGTTTGTTCACTTCCAGTATTTCAAAATCCTCAATTTCGGCTTCGGTTAAAATATGTTTTACCCGCCGGGCATCGGTATCGGTTAAAAATACTTGTCCGAAAAAGTTGTTACCCATCAATGCCAAAAGCGCTTTGATTCGTTTTTCGTCGAGTTTGTCGAAAATATCGTCCAGAAGTAAAATGGGGGTGGTAGATGTTTTTTCTTTAAGCAATTCATATTGAGCAAGTTTTAAGGAAAGTAAAAATGTTTTTTGTTGCCCTTGCGAACCGAATTTTTTAACAGGCAACCGGTTCATCAACATAGAAATATCGTCTTTATGAATACCGGCAGAGGTGTGTTGAGAAATCCTGTCTTTTTTCAGATTTTCCTGCATAAGTGCGGTAAAATCGTTTTCGTTGAGCAAAGACACATATTCCAATTCCACATTTTCTTTTCCGCCGCTCAGTATGTGGTAATATTTTTTAAATTGACTTTGCAATTCTTCCAAAACAATTGCCCGGGTGCGGTGAATTTTTTCTCCTTTTTCAATGAGCTGTTCATCCCATATCCGAAGCGCCGTTTCGTCAAAATATTCCAATTCAAAAAAACGTTTAAGTAACGTGTTGCGTTGCAGCAAAGCCCGGTTATAGTCCGTAAGATTTCTTAAGTATTCTTTGTCAAACTGACTTATTGTGGCATCTAAAAAACGCCGCCGGGCTTCGCTCCCTTCGGTAATTAAACCGCTGTCGTTGGGGGTGATAATAATTACCGGAACCGTTCCGATATGTTCGGAAAGTTTGCGATATTCTTTTTTGTTTCTGCGAAACGATTTTTTGTTTTTATAGGTTACATCCACAATAAACACCTCGTCTTGTTTGGAAAACTCTCCTTGAAGCATAAAAAAATCTTCTCCTTGTTTAATGTTGTTGGCTTCTATGTTTTGAAAATGACTTTTGGTAAGTGCCAAATAATAAACCGCATCCAATAAATTGGTTTTTCCAATGCCGTTGTCGCCCGTAAAAGCCGTTATTTTCTTTGAAAATGAAAGACTTAGCTCTTCGTGATTTTTAAAATTACGGAGATATAATTTTTTCAAAAACATGAAAGTAAAGTAACGAAAAAACTTGTTTCCTTCAGCAGAAACAAAATCATTTTAATGTTTTACGGGATTATGGATAGAGTGAAGAAAACCGTTAACAGCTTCCGCGCAATCTTCTTCGGCTTCTGCAAAGCCCATGTGTCCGCAGTTTTCAATAATTCTAACTCCTTTTACGGCAGGCAGTTTTATTTGATTGAAATACGAATCGAAATCAATTACGGGGTCTTTTCGTCCGATGATATAAAAAACAGGCGGATAGTGTTCTTGTTTTAATAAATCCGTGGAACCTCGGCGGTCTTTCATTCCAAGTAAACAGGCTTCAATGTTTTGGGCGGGAATATGTTCGGCTTGTTTAATAAGTTTGTTGATACGGTCGGAATAATGCAAGCGGTTTTCCGGTGCAAATAAATTGGGAATGGATTGCAGAATAAAATTCAGGCGGTTGGCACGAAGCGCTTCTATGGCACGCAAGCGATTTTGTTTTTTTTCTTCCGAATCGGGCAGGGCAGTGGAAAAAAACAACACAAGCCCTGCACACGTGCCGGGAAAATGACGCAAAAATTCCAACCCGACGTATCCGCCCATGGAATGGCCTATAATAAAAGCTTTATTGATTTTTTCGCGTTCCAAAACTTTTTGCACTGCTTTAGCTGCCTCTTCCATTGTTTGAGGATAGCTCAATAAATCGCTTTTTCCGTGTCCGGGTAAGTCAACGGCAATTATCGTTGCGGGATAATCGAGTTTCGGAATAATGTTTTTCCATATTTGCCGTGTTTCCAAAAAACCGTGAAGCAATACTACGGTAAGGTTTCCGGAGGCGTTTTCGGAAACGGAATAACTTATTTGCTTGTTATTTATTAAAAGCGTTTTTTCTTGCATCATTGGTTCATCAAATCTTCTATTTCATCCACCTCGATAGGAATGTTTCGCATCAGATTGACGGGGTCGCCGTTTTCTTGAACCACCACATCGTCTTCCAACCGGATTCCCAAGCCTTCTTCGGGAATGTAAATGCCCGGCTCTACGGTAAATACCATATTGGCTTGAACAGGTTCGTGCCAAAGTCCCGCATCGTGTGTATCGAGTCCTATAAAGTGTGAAGTTCCGTGCATAAAATATTTTTTATAGGCAGGCCATTCGGGATTTTGGTTTTTTATGTCTGTTTTGTCAATCAATTTGAGCTTAAGAAGTTCACTTTCCATGATTTTTCCTACTTCTTTATGGTATTCATCAAGCATTACACCCGGACGAAGAAGTTTGGTGGCTTCATTTTTCACGCGTAAAACAGCGTTATATACTTCTTTTTGCCGTTTGGTAAATTTTCCGTTTACGGGAATGCATCTTGTAAGGTCGGAACAATAATTGGCGTATTCCGCTCCGAAATCCATCAGAATCACTTCACCGTCTTTACATTTTTGATTATTTTCAATATAATGCAACACACAAGCGTTTTTTCCTGAAGCAATAATGGGCGTATAGGCAAAACCCCGCGAGCGATTACGGATAAATTCGTGAATTATTTCGGCTTCTATTTCATATTCCATTACCCCGGGTTTTACAAACTGTAGTGTGCGGCGAAACCCTTTTTCGGTAATATTACATGCTTTTTGCATTAAATCCAGTTCTATGGGGTGCTTTACGGAACGAATTTTATGCATAACAGGTGCCGAACGTTCATAGCGATGGGCGGGGTATTTTTTCTTACACCATTCTATAAATCGGTCTTCGCGCGTTTGCATTTCGGTATTGGCACGCAGATGTTCGTTTGTGTTGAGATATACATGTTCGGCTTCTGCCATCAGTTGTTTAAAAACCGTTTCAAATTGGTCGAGCCAATACACCGTTTTTATTCCCGAAACTTCAAATGCTTGTTCTTTAGTGAGTTTTTCACCTTCCCACACGGCAATAAGTTCGTTGGTTTCTTTTAGAAATAAAATTTCACGATGTTTTTCGTTTTTACAATCGGGAAAAATAACCAAAATGCTTTCTTCTTGATCTACACCACTAAGATGAAACAAATCTTTATTTTGCACAAAAGGCAATGTACTGTCAGCTCCGGTATTGAAAATATCGTTGGAGTTAAATACTGCTAAACTTTTGGGTTTTAAATGCTTTTTAAATTGTTCGCGATTGTGAATAAAAAGTCTTTTGTCGATTTTTTCGTATTTCATGGAGATGAATTTTTACGGGTAAAGTTAAGAAAGATGCCTATATTTGACCGCTGACCAAAAAAAATATTTAAAAATTTTTGGCAAAATAATTGTTTTTAATAC